>NZ_RXHX01000059.1:0-16125 GCF_005930655.1 Pseudomonas sp. FSL W5-0299 | reverse complement strand
AAAACTGCGTAACTCTTTGTTTACCAAGGAGTTTTCCGTTTCGACTGCGCCGGAAGTGGGGCGAATTATAGACTTCCAGAATCTGCCGTCAACACCTATTTATGCTTTTCTTGCAGAAGGCGCTTTTTTGGCTATTAAACGCGGGATTCGACGGGCCACAGGCGGAATGCGCAACACTAATAACAGCGCACCTATAGAAGCATAGATCGCCCATTCCTTGAGATCGGCACGAACGATCCACAACATATGCAGCAATCCAAGCCCGAGAATGACATACACCAGCCGATGCAGCTTCTTCCAACGAACACCCAGCCGGCGCTGACTGTAACGATTAGAAGTCATCGCCAATGCCAATAAACAGAGAAAACCCAACGTCCCGACAATGATGTACGGCCGTTTGCGCAACTCGACACCCAGCTGCGACCAATCAAATCCAAGAATAAACGCCGTGTAGCCGCTCAGATGCAGAACCACATAAGCGAAACACCACAACCCCAGCTGCCGGCGCACAGCGATCCACCCCGCCCAACCGGTGAGTTTCTGCAGAGGCGTCATGCTTAACGTTATTAGCAGCAGGATAAGCGTCCCCAGCCCCAGCCGATCAACCAGGACCTTGCCCGGATCGGGCCCCAACACATCCTGCCAGGCCTGATACAACCAAAGCAGCGGCCAGACCGCCGCCGCTATAAAGACGCCAATTCGCCAAAACGGATAACGCATCAGTAGTTCTTCCGCAGATCGAGCCCTGTATAGAGAGAAGCGACTTCATCCGAGTAGCCGTTGAACATCTGTGTGTCCCGAACATTGGGCTTGAACAGGCCGCTCGGCAAACGACGCTCACGAGCCTGAGTCCAGCGCGGGTGATCGACTGTAGGGTTCACGTTGGCGTAAAAGCCGTATTCATCCGCGGCAATGCTCTGCCAGGTGGTTTTCGGCTGTTCGCTGACCAGACTGATCCGCACGATGGATTTGACGCTCTTGAAGCCATACTTCCAGGGCACCACCAAACGCAGAGGCGCCCCGTTCTGATTCGGCAGTTCACGCCCATACATGCCCACCGCAAGAATGGCCAATGGATTCATCGCCTCATCCAGGCGCAAACCCTCTACATAGGGCCACTCGATCAAGGCAAAACCAGAGCGCTGCCCAGGCATGCTCTTGGGATCTTGCAGCGTTTCAAAGCGGATGAACTTGGCCTTCGATGTCGGCTCGACTTGCTTCAGCAACGCCGAAAGAGGAAAACCAATCCAGGGAATAACCATCGACCAGGCCTCAACACAGCGAAGACGATAAATACGCTCCTCCAGCTGATAGGGCTTCATGAAGTCTTCCAGCGCATACCGCCCCGGCTTACCTACCTCTCCATCCACCACCACGGTCCAAGGCTCAGTCTTCAGCGAACCGGCATTGGCGGCAGGGTCGCCTTTATCAGTGCCGAACTCGTAGAAGTTGTTGTAGTGGGTCGCATCCTTGAATGGCGTGATCGCCTCATCCTTGACGTTGACTGCCCCCCATTTAGTAGCAGGAAGCTTTTCGGCAAACCAGGAAGGCGCCTTGCCTGGCTCGACATCTGCGTAACGAGCGGCTTCGTCAGCACTGGCCCAGCGCGGCAGACTGCTCACGGCCAGACCGGCAACGGCTGCACCCAGTAGATTGCGTCGAGAAAGATAGAAGGATTCAGGCGTGACGTCCGACTCGTGACAGTCAGACGCTTTGGGGACTTTGATCAGCATGGCAACTCCGCAGCATTGGAGGACAGATGCACCAATAGACTGCGGAGTATGAGGGAAATTACATCACTCGGCGTTTTTGTGCCGACGAAGATGCAACAGGTATTGCACCGGACCAGACGCCGCGTAAGCGAGGAAAACCAGCAGTAGAATGCGCGGCGGATCACTGAAGACCACGGCAAACACCAGGACTACCGCGAGGATCGCGACAAAGGGCACTCGCCCCTTCAAGTCCAGCTCCTTGAAGCTGTTGTATTTGATGTTGCTGACCATCAGCATGCCGGCGGCGGCCACCATCAGCGCAACCAGGAACGACATCTTGGAACCCTGAATGCCGTAGTCACTGAACGCCCAGACAATCCCCGCGACAACACCCGCCGCAGCCGGACTGGCCAGACCGATGAAGTAGCGTTTATCCGCGGTGCCGACTTGCGTATTGAAGCGTGCCAGGCGCAACGCTGCACCCGCGACATAGATGAAGGCAACCATCCAGCCGACCTTGCCCATGTCGCCCAACGCCCAGCCAAACGCCAGCAACGCCGGCGCGACACCAAAAGCGACCATATCCGACAGCGAATCGTACTCGGCGCCGAAGGCACTCTGGGTATTGGTCATGCGGGCAACGCGACCATCAAGGCCGTCGAGCACCATGGCGACGAAAATCGCAATCGCGGCAAACGCAAAATACTTGCTCGCGCCAATCGAATCACCGGCACTCAACGCACTCTGGGCGCTCATCGAGCTGATGATGGAATAAAACCCTGCGAACAGGTTCGCGGTGGTGAACAGATTCGGCAGAAGATAGATACCACGATGCCGGACTTTACGACCTTCAGCGTCATGCCCTTCCTCGATGTGTTCATCGATGGGCAGCAGGCTTTCGGCGTCAGAAGCCTTGTTTGGCTCTTCGGGACGTTCGCTCATGGACATTACCTTGCAACGGGGTGGAAAGTTTCGACAGGTGTCTGGGACGACGGTTCGGCCGCAAACGATGCAGCTTTATACCAGAACCTTTCAGCCCAAACGAAAAAACGCGGCCTAAGCCGCGTTTTTCGTACAAGTGCGCGACTTAGTTTTTAGCTTTGTCGACGATCTTGTTGGCACCGATCCACGGCATCATGGAGCGCAGTTGCTCGCCGATGATTTCGATACCGTGAGCGGCGTTGTTACGACGCTTGGCGGTCATCGAAGGATAGCCGGTCGCGCCTTCGCTGATGAACATCTTGGCGTATTCGCCGTCCTGAATACGTTTCAGGGCGTTGCGCATAGCCTGACGGGACTCGGCGTTGATCACTTCCGGACCCGTCACGTACTCGCCGTATTCAGCGTTGTTGGAGATCGAGTAGTTCATGTTGGCGATACCGCCTTCGTACATGAGGTCAACGATCAGCTTCAGTTCGTGCAGGCATTCGAAGTAGGCCATTTCCGGCGCGTAGCCAGCTTCAACCAGGGTTTCGAAACCGGCTTTGACCAGCTCAACGGTACCGCCGCACAGAACGGCTTGTTCGCCGAACAGGTCGGTTTCGGTCTCGTCCTTGAAGGTGGTTTCGATGATGCCGGTACGACCGCCACCGACGCCTGCGGCGTAGGACAGTGCAACGTTTTTGGCGTTGCCCGAAGCATCCTGATAGATAGCGATCAGGTCAGGGATACCGCCGCCTTTGACGAACTCGGAACGCACGGTGTGGCCCGGTGCTTTCGGCGCGATCATGATCACGTCGAGGTCAGCACGCGGAACAACCTGGTTGTAGTGGATCGCGAAGCCGTGGGAGAAGGCCAGGGTGGCGCCTTTCTTGATGTTCGGCTCGATTTCGTTTTTGTACAGGGCAGACTGGAACTCGTCCGGGGTCAGGATCATGACCAGGTCGGCAGCTGCAACAGCGGAAGCAACGTCGGTCACTTTCAGGCCGTGAGCTTCGGCTTTGGCAACAGTGGCCGAACCTTTGCGCAGACCGACAGTCACGTCAACGCCGGAGTCTTTCAGGTTGCACGCCTGAGCGTGGCCCTGGGAACCGTAACCGATGATGGCAACTTTCTTGCCCTGGATGATCGACAGGTCGCAGTCTTTTTCGTAATAAACTTTCATGAAATTCCCCTATATATCCAGGCCGTTCAGGCCGTTCGCTAATTTGGTTTAGATGCTGAGTACTTTGTCGCCGCGAGCGATACCGGTTACGCCGCTACGGACGGTTTCCAGGATCGAGGCGGTGCCAATGGACTGAATGAAGCTGTCGAGCTTGTCGCTGGTACCGGTCAATTGAACGGTATAAACGCTGGCGCTGACATCGACGATCTGCCCACGGTAAATATCGGTGGTGCGCTTGATCTCGGCGCGCTGGGCGCCGGTAGCCTTGACCTTGACCAGCATCAGTTCGCGCTCGATGTGAGCACTCTCCGACAGGTCGACCAGTTTGACCACTTCGATCAGCTTGTTCAGGTTTTTGGTGATCTGCTCGATGATTTCATCGTGGCCGACAGTGGTCAGCGTCAGACGCGACAAGGTCGGGTCTTCGGTAGGGGCCACGGTCAGGCTTTCGATGTTGTAGTTGCGCTGCGAGAACAGGCCGACTACACGAGACAGAGCGCCGGGTTCGTTTTCCAGAAGCAGGGAAATAATATGTCGCATGATTAAGTACGCTCCGTCTTGCTCAGCCACATATCGCGCATGGAGCCGTCTTTGATCTGCATCGGGTAGACGTGCTCAGCTGCGTCGACCTTGATGTCGATGAACACCAGACGATCCTTCATCGCGAAGGCTTGCTCCATCATCGGCTTCAAATCCTTCAAGTCCGTGATGCGCATGCCGACGTGACCGTAGGCTTCAGCCAACTTGACGAAGTCCGGCAACGATTCCATGTAGGAGTGCGAGTGACGCGCGCCGTAGCTCATGTCCTGCCACTGACGGACCATGCCGAGCACGCCGTTGTTGAGCAGGATGATCTTCACCGGCAGGTCATGTTGCAGGCAAGTGGACAGCTCCTGGATGTTCATCTGGATGCTGCCTTCACCGGTCACGCAAGCCACATCGGCTTCCGGGAAGCTCAGTTTGACGCCCATTGCTGCCGGGAAACCGAAGCCCATCGTGCCCAGGCCGCCGGAGTTGATCCAGCGATTAGGCTTGTTGAAGCGGTAGTATTGCGCCGCGAACATCTGGTGCTGACCCACGTCGGACGCAATGTAGGCATCGCCCTTGGTCACTTCGTGCAGGGTTTCGATAACGGTTTGCGGCTTGATGATGCTGCCGTCCCCTTTGTTGTAAGGGAACATGTCGCGATCACCGCGCCACTCTTCAACCTGCTTCCACCAGGCAGCCACCGAGTCCTTGTTCGGGGTCTCGCCGATTTCCTTGAAGGTAGCGACCATCTCGGTCAGTACGCTTTCCACCGGGCCTACGATTGGAACGTCGGCCTTGATGGTTTTGGAGATCGAAGCCGGGTCGATGTCGATGTGGATGATCTTGGCGCTTGGGCAGAACTTCGATGCACCGTTGATAACACGGTCATCGAAACGCGCGCCCACGGCCATGATCACGTCCGCATGGTGCATCGCCAGGTTGGCGGTGTAGCTGCCGTGCATACCGAGCATGCCAAGGAACTGACGGTCGCTGCCCGGATAGGCGCCGAGGCCCATCAAGGTATTGGTGACCGGCACGTTCAGCAGTTGCGCCAGTTCGGTCAATGGCGCGGAGCCGTTGCCCAGAATGACGCCGCCGCCGGCATAGATGATCGGCCGCTTGGCCGCCAACAGCATTTCCACCGCTTTGCGGATCTGGCCCGAATGGCCACGAACCGCTGGGCTGTAGGAGCGCAGCTTGGCTTTTTTCGGGAAGATATATTCGAACTTCTCGGCCGGGTTGGTCATGTCTTTCGGAATGTCGACAACGACAGGACCAGGACGACCCGATTGCGCGAGGTAGAAAGCCTTTTTCATGATCTCCGGGATTTCCGAAGCATGCTTGATCATGAAACTGTGTTTCACGATCGGCCGGGAGATACCGATCATATCGGTTTCCTGGAAGGCATCGGTCCCGACCATGGTGCTAGGCACCTGGGCGGTCAGGATCACCATCGGAATCGAGTCCATGTACGCGGTAGCAATGCCGGTAATGACGTTGGTCGCACCGGGACCGGAGGTCACCAGTACAACGCCTGCCTTGCCGGTGGCGCGCGCATAGCCGTCAGCCATGTGAGTGGCAGCCTGCTCATGACGAACGAGAATATGTTGAACGGCTGGTTCTTTGAACAGCGCGTCGTAGATATGCAATGCGGCACCACCTGGGTACCCATAGATATATTTAACGCCTTCGTCACGCAAAAAGCGGACGAGCATCTCACCGCCAGATAAAAGCTCCACGTTGCTCACCTCTAAAACGCCAGAATACCGCCCACATAAACGGGGACGGGTCTTAATAGGTTTACTTCTCAGCAGAGCATGAGCGACGGTGGTCGCCGACTACGTCAGCACTGACTGAGCAAGTATTGGGATCGTCCCAAGTGTTGCGGGCCTTTCCCACCCAGCGCGAGGTAACGCGTTGCGGGTGTAACAGGTCGGCGCGGATGTGCGCCTCATGATCTGCTGAGTGGGTCTGCTTCTGGCAGTCCCTCTACAGCGGACTTTGGATTCTTCTGTTTCGTCCTCTGCAAGTCAAGCCGTCTATGTGCTTTATTGAAGTAAGCACATGAGAAAGCAAGAAAAAACCGCTAAACCGCAACTGTGTTAGCTTCAATTGCGCAACTCTGGCAAGGAAATGGCATGCGAACGTTCTTAATGATCACTTTGCTGATCAGCCCTTTGTGTATGGCCGCTCAGATCTATAAATGGGTCGACGCCCAAGGCGTTACCCACTTCGACGCGCAACCGCCTCAAGGCCAGGAGGCCACCACCGTGGTGACGCCCTCCCCGCCTGCTGGCAAACCCGCCGCACCAACGCGCAGCACGGCGATTAGCGATCAACAGGCCATCGACAACACAGTGAAAAAGCAGGTTGCCGAGCAGCAAGCCCAGCTAAAGGTATTCTGCGAGCAGGCGCGAACGAACCTGGCCCAGCTGCAGAACAATCCGCGATTGCGTGAGGACGTGGACGGTGAGAGGCGCCGCCTGACCGATGAACAACGTCAGGAGCGCACTACCGAAGCACAGAAACAGATTGCGGATAACTGCCAGTAGGCACTGGCAGTATCCGATTCAGCGAGAGGCGGTGATCAGCAGATCGAACTCTTTGAGCAAGACCTGCAACTGCCGGTCCCTGCCTTGGACATTGCGGGCGGCGAAGACCATTTCGGCCATCTCCTGAATCCCCGATGCGTTGGGCAGCGGTAGATCCTGTTCGAGGATGACCTTCATCTTCGGCAGGAAGATCCATTGCAGCCACTGCTCGAAATCGAGCGTATCGACCGAAAACGGTTCAACGCTGGATAACGCTTCAGCGGATGGCGAAACGTCATCCCACCAACCCTGAACCCGTAGCTCACGTTCGATCAACAGCAGTTGCTCGGCAATCTTGGGGAAGCGTGCGTCCATCACGACACAACCTTGGCCTTCTGACGGGCCAGTGCCGCACCTGCGGAATCACCCTGTTTCTCACGCGCCTGGGCGATCAGTTCCCACAGGCTGGCCTGAAGCGCCGGACGACCATTGGCGAACGTCAGGCCACGACGGGCGAACTGTTCAGCCTGTGGCGCATCGCCTTGGGCCATGCGCACCTGAGCCAGGCGATAAAGCACTTGCGGCTCACGCGGTGCAACTCGCTGGGCGCGCTCGAGGCTGGAGGACGCACCGTTGAGATCGCCGCCGGCCTGTTGCTGCTGAGCAGTGGTCAACAGCGCCAGCACCGGACCGTCCAGTTGCTCATCGGCAGACAATCCACCGGAGCTCGCCGAAGGAATCCCGCTCGGCGTCGACGGCATGCTGTAGCTGCCCTGATTGATCGGTGCCGACTGTACCGGCGAGGTGTCGATCGGCCCTGGGGTAATCGGGCCAGGCGTAATCGGACCGGTGCTGATCGGGGCCGACGCCACTGCGCCGCCACCTGGCACCATCACGACGACACCCGTGTCACCTTGCGGAATCGCTTGAGTCTGGGCTTGCACAGGACGTTTAGTCGTCGTCTTGCGGAATCCGCCATTTGCCGACACTCGCTCACTGTTGGAGACAGCACTGCCAGAGTCCACAACCGGAATCGAACCGCGTTGTACGGAGGAACAACCGCTGAGCAAAGCCACGGCGGTAACCGCTGGAATCAACCACTTGTTCACTTGAAACCCTCTTTGCTTAATTCATCCAGCCCTTGACCCAATCCATCACCGTTTCGCCGGATGCGGGACTGTCGCCACCGCAAGCCGCGCCGGGAGGCGGTTCGCTGCCGCGAATATACGGCATCTGCACGGCACCTGGGCAGCTGCCGTCGGAACCTTGCCCGGTCCGCGAATCGACCCAGGCCTGAACAACATTGTCCGGTTGCGGCATGTCCAGCGGCAATGGATCGGCCTTGCGCATGAAACTGGTCCAGACCTGCAATGCACCGGTGGCACCGGTGAACGGGGTCTTGCCGTTGTCATCGCGTCCCAGCCACACCACCGCCAGCAAGTCCTGGCTGAAACCGGCGAACCAGCTGTCTCGCGAGTCGTTACTGGTACCGGTTTTACCCGCCAGGGTCAGGGTTTTCGGCAGCACGTTGTAAACCGAACTGCCGGTACCTTCACGCATGACTCGCTGCATGGCGCTCTGGATCAGGTAGATGGAGGCCGGATCGAAACGCTGCTCGATCTGGAACGGATAACGCTTGAGCGGCTCGCCTTCGGCGGTCAATACGCTACGAATCCCGCGCATCGGCGTATTGAAGCCGCCGTTGGCCAGCGTCTGGTACATGGTCGCCACTTCGATCGGAGTCAGACCACCGGCCCCCAGCAACATCGAAGGGAACGCCGGGAACTCGCGACTGACACCCAGGCGCGCCAATGTCTTCAGGACATTCGGCACGCCAACCGCCAACCCGAGGCGCGCCGTTGACAGGTTGTAGGAATGGGCCAGGCCTTGGTACAGGAAAACCGTACCGTGGGAACGGCGATCGTAATTCTGGGGTTTCCAGACCTGACCGTCCGCGCCTTTGACCGAGAAGGATTCGTCCGACAGCCAACTGGTCAGCGTGTACTGGCTCGGCTTCTCAAGGGCTGTCAGATAAACCGCAGGCTTGATCAACGAACCGATTGGTCGCACTGCATCCAGCGCCCGGTTGAAGCCGGCGAAACTTGCCTGACGGCTGCCGATCATGGCCTGGACTTCACCGGTTTCCGGGTTGGTCACGACCATCGCCGCCTCAACCTCATCGGAACCCTTGCGTCCGGACAAGCGTTTAAAGGTGTCGTTGACCGACGCTTCGGCTTTCATCTGCAGGATCGGGTCGAAACTGGTGAAGATCCGCAGGCCTTCTTCGGTCAAGTCTTCGTCGCGATAGTCTTCGCGCAGCTGACGTTTAACCAGGTCGAGGAAGCCCGGGAATGAACTGTCCGCCAGCTTGCCGCGCGTCGTCACGCCCAGTGGCATATTCTTCGCCGCTGCGACCTGCTCGGCGGTGGCGACGCCTTGTTGCTCAAGCACATCGAGCACCAGATTGCGCCGCTCCAGCGCCCGTTCCGGGTTGCGACGCGGATTGTAATAGGACGGCCCCTTGACCATCCCCACCAGCATGGCGACTTGATGCAGTTTCAGCTCGGACAATGGCTGCCCGAAGAAGAACTGGCTGGCCAGGCCGAAACCGTGCACCGCGCGCTGCCCATCCTGACCGACGAACACTTCATTGAGGTACGCCTCAAGAATTTCCCGTTTGTCGTAATGCAGCTCAAGCAGCATCGCCATCATGGCTTCGGTGAGTTTGCGGGTCAGGCTGCGTTCGCTGGTCAGGTAGAAATTCTTCACCAACTGCTGGGTCAGCGTACTGCCGCCCTGGGTCATCTTGCCGCCGGATGTGTTGACCCACACAGCGCGGGCAATCGACTTGGGCGACACGCCCCAGTGGCTATAGAAATCCCGGTCTTCCACGGCGACCAGGGTTTCCAGCAGGTACGGCGGGACCTGATCGATTTTGATCAGAATGCGGTCTTCAAGATTTTTCGGGTAAATGCCACCGATCAGCAGAGGCTCCAGACGCACGACTGAAAGCTTCGAACCGTTGGTCGCCGAAAGGTCAGCCACGTAATCGCCGGAGAAACGCACGCGCACCGGCTGAGCTTTTTCCAGGCCTTCATAGAACTGGAAGCCACGGGTATTCAAGTCGACGGTGTTGCCGTTGACCGCCGCTGCGCCGGGGCCGTTGCTCACGGCTTCGCGGCGATAGCCCAAGGCGTCGAGCTCGGTGAGGAAGTCTTCCTTGCTCAGCTTCTGGCCGGTGAACAGCTCCAGCGGGCGCGCATACACCTTGGCCGGGATGGTCCAGCGCTTGCCGGAGAACTTCTCCTGGACCACGGCGTCGAGGTAAACCGCGAACCCGGCGAGCACCACGAGGCCGACCAGACTGAGTTTAAGGGCCCAGCCCAGCCAGGGGCTCAAGCCCCGGGAAGGTGGTTTTTTGGGGGTACGGGGGGATCGAGTACGAGTCATGGCGGCGGATTATACGCACTTTATTCATACTCAACAGGAGCCCTCCGAGGTTTGCGTCAGACGGACTTGCAGCCATAATGGCGGCCGTGAATTTTCCCCAGACTCTGAAGGATCGCCTGTGAGCCAGTCCCTGATCGCCGCCCTGCAAAACCCGGCCCTCTACCCGCATCCTGTCGACGGGTTCCAGGTCATCGAGACCCACATCTCCTGGGTCATCCTCACCGGTCCCTTTGCTTATAAAGTGAAGAAGCCCGTGAATTTCGGCTTCCTCGACTTCACCAGCCTCGACGCTCGCGAGCATTTCTGCGGCGAAGAGCTGCGCCTCAACCAGCGCCTGACCCACGATTTGTACCTGGAAGTGTTGCCGATCACCGGCAGCGAAGCTGCGCCACAACTGGGCGGCGAAGGTCCGGTTGTCGATTTCGCACTGAAAATGCGTCAATTCCCACAAAGCCAGTTGCTCAGCACCCTGCAAGCCAATGGTGAGTTGACCACCGCGCACATCGACGAGATGGCCGCACAGATCGCCCAATTCCACCTCACTGCACCGAAAGTGCCTGGCGAACACGAAGCCGGCACCCCGGACAGCGTGATGGCACCGGTACGCCAGAACTTCGAACAGATCCGCCCGTTCCTCAGCGACAAGGCCGATCTGCTGCAACTTGATGCGTTGCAAGCCTGGGCCGAAAGCAGCTTCGAACGCCTGAAGCCGCTGTTCGCCCAGCGCAAGGCTGAAGGCTTCATCCGCGAATGCCACGGCGACATCCACCTGGGCAACGCCACCGTGATCGATGGCAAGGTCGTGATCTTCGACTGCATCGAGTTCAACGAACCGTTCCGCTTCACCGACGTTTATGCCGACACCGGTTTCCTGGCCATGGATCTGGAAGATCGCGGCCTGAAAAGCCTGGCGCGTCGTTTCATCAGCCAGTACCTGGAACTGACCGGTGACTATCAGGGCCTTGAGCTGCTGAACTTCTACAAAGCGTACCGCGCACTGGTTCGCGCCAAGGTCAGCCTGTTCAGCATGCCGGCCGAAGCCGACCCGGTGCAACGCGCCACCACCCTGCGTCAGTACCGCAACTACGCCAACCTGGCAGAAAGCTACAGCACCATTCCTTCGCGGTTCATGGCGATTACCCACGGCGTTTCCGCTGTCGGCAAAAGCCACGTCGCCATGCGTCTGGTGGAAGCGCTGGGCGCCATTCGCCTGCGTTCGGATGTTGAACGCAAGCGTTTGTTCGGCGAGCAAACCGTACCGAATGACCCGCAGGCCGGTATTTATAGTGCCGACGCGAGCGCCGCCACTTACAGCCGCCTGCATGAGATTGCCGCGGTGATCCTGCGCGCCGGTTTCCCGGTGGTCATCGATGCGACATACCTCAAGCGCGCTCAGCGCGACGGCGCGGCGAAAATCGCCGAAGCCACCGGGGCACCGTTCCTGATCCTCGATTGCAATGCACCACAGGCAGTCATCGAGAGCTGGCTGGCCTTGCGTCAGGCAGACAAGAAGGATCCGTCCGACGCCAACCTCGCTGTTATCGCCGCCCAGCAGGCGAGCCGTGAGCCCCTGACGCCAGCAGAAATTCTGTGCAGCAAACGCGTCCAGACCAATGAAAGCGGGACGCTCGACACCGTTGTTGCACAGATTCGCCAGCGCATGCCGGGCCTGTAAAAACTATTTCAGCCGTGAAGCCATCGCCGGCTTCACGGCTGCCAAATAGTGGCACTATACTGGCGTCATAAAACCATCAGGTGATGCGACATGAGCCAGCCGAAACTTCTCGACACCCCGCTTTATGCCTTGCTGCACAAAGACGACATCGCAGGCTTTAATGCCGAGCGCGCCAGTCATGCCTCTGTCGACATGGTCGGCGGCGATTTTCGTGGTCTGGACCTGCGTGAACTGAACGCCGATGGCGTCGATTTCACCGATGCCTATTTCCGCTCCGCTGATTTGCGTGGTATCGACTTCCGCAACTCCTGCCTGGAAGGCGCGAGCCTGGCTCACGCACAGATCTCCGGCGCCTACTTTCCACCAGAGCTGAGTGCTGACGAGATCCTGATGTCGATGAATTTCGGTACTCGCTTGCGTTATCGCACCCGCTAAAAACGACGTTCTACCCGACAAGTCCAGCGCCCCCCGCTTCGCGCTGGGCGCTGGGTTTTTTGTCGGGAAAGTTGATTCCTCCGCGCTTCCTCCGACTGCTCCCGCAGACCTTCACGCAGCTATCTGAGTCTTCCTCTTAGAAGCTTTTGCGTCGAAACCGACCAAACAATCACGCTTTTCCTACTGATGGCTACACTCCTGAGAGGCTCGCCCACGCACCGTTCGGCCGTCGCAAGGAGGCTTGATGAATGATGAACTGCAACACCTGAAGAATCTTGGCAAGACGTCGGCACAGTGGCTGCATGCCGTGGGCATCCACAGCGCGTCGGACTTGCGCCGCCTGGGAGCGGTGGATGCTTATCGGGCCGTGCGTACGCGCGGGTTCCGGGCGTCCAAGGTGTTGTTGTATGCGATCGAAGGCGCGCTGATGGACGTGCACTGGAACGACATTCCAGCTGATCGCAAAGAAGCCTTGAACAAACAACTGGAAGCCATCTCGTCCCGTCACAAGAACTGAACAGGCAGATTCGCCTCAGGATTACCGACTCAGGCGCAATGATTACGGGCTTTCGCGCAAGGAAAAAGGGGATTGCAAAGAAATCAAAAAAACAGCGGTTGACTTGGTAATGAGAATCGCTATGATTATCACAACTGGTCGCGAGACTGGTCGATATTTGAAAAGCCCTTGGTTCGGACTCTCAGATATCTCCTCATCAGGCTAATCACGGTTATTTGACCCGGCTCTTGCCGGGTCTTTTTTTGCCTGTGGAAAAGTCGACCGTTTACTTCCCGAACTGCTTACGCATTTGCGCACAGTAATCCTGAGCCGGCGTGGCAGGCGTGTACCAGACATAATCAGCCATGGCCGACGTGACCTCACCCCCCTCCTCCGCCAGCATCAACACCGTCGGTGCTTCAGGCTCGCCAAGATCAAGGACGTGGATCGGCACGCCAACATCCTTGAGCGAGTGGTAAGCGCCGGCAAACAGCAGCGAAGGCGTCGGTGCCGACAACAAGCGCTCGGCCATCCGACGATCACGTTGTTGCTGGACCGCCAGCATCGCGGGCATCTGCGAGGTGGGCAGCAAGCCGCAATGGGAGTCGTTGATCTGCGCCAGCAACTCATCCTTGACCGACGGAGCATTGGAAAGCCGACCGTTTAATGTCGGTGGCTTGGCATAAACGGTACGGACTTCAAGAGTGTCCAGATTGGCCGCCAACAGCGGGTAGGGTTGAGTCAGCACAAAGCGCACGATCGGCCCGTACAGATTCCAGTCCCACCCCGACTGCCAGTTCAACGCGCCGGGAAGATCTGCGGGTAGCGTCGAGGCACGGCGAATGTCATCGACGCGCGATTGTTGATCCGGCGTGAGCATTTCCAGCAACAGACTGCCCTGGGGTCGACGTTCGCCCAACGCCTGTAGCAACCACAATTGCAGTTGATGGTGATCAGAATTGTCGTGCTGCTCACCGACGATCAGCCGCGACGGCACGGCCAACCGTTCGACCAATTCCGCGGGTGTCAGGATCTGGCCACTGCGCAGGTCCTGAATATCACCGACGACCGGAGGCGGTGCCGAAACGTGCTGGCAGGCACTCAACAACACGACCGCCAGTAGCAAAATTCCTCGCATGCTCACCTCGATGTCATTCTCAGCGGGCGATGATCAGCGGATGACCACGCTCCGGATGCCGCTGCACCAGCACTTCCAGCCCGAATACCGCTTTGAGTGGTTCCGGGCGCAAGACGTGCTCAGGGGTGTCCAGCGCCACGGGCCGCCCACCTTCGAGCAGTAACAGGCGATCACAATAGCGCGCCGCGAGATTCAGATCATGCAGGATCACCAGCACCGCAGCGCCATGATCGGCGAACTCGCGCACTGCTTGCAGGGTGGTGTGCTGGTGCAGCGGGTCGAGCATCGAAGTCGGTTCATCGAGCAACAGCGTCTGCCCCACCTCCCCCGGCCAGAGCTGCGCCAGTACCCGCGCCAGGTGTACCCGCTGCCGCTCGCCGCCGGACAGCGCCAGATAGCTGCGGCCACTCAGGTGTCCCGCATCGGCAGCGTGCAAGGCGGCGGCGACGATCTCGTCATCCCGGACCCGCCCGCTTTGATAAGGCAAACGCCCCATGCCGACCACTTCCTCCACACGGAAGGCGAAGTCCAGGGTCGACACCTGCGGCAAGACCGCCAGTCGCTGGGCTCGCTGCGCGCCGGTCCAATGGCTCAATTCGCGCTCATCGAGCCAGACGCTGCCGTGGTCAGCCTTCAACTCGCCGCACAAGGCGCCGAGCAAGGTGCTTTTGCCCGCGCCGTTGGGGCCCAACACGCCGAGGACTTCGCCCGGCCTGAGCTCAAGCGTGATGTCCGTCAGGACGATTTTTGCGCCTCGGCGGATTTGCAGGCTCTGGGTTCGCAACATCAGGCACGCCCTCTGAGCAGTAAATACAGAAAGAACGGCGCGCCGATGAAGGCCGTGACAATTCCGATCGGCAACTCTGCTGGCGCCAGGGCCAGCCGTGCGACCAGGTCGGCAAACAGCAGGAGACTGGCACCCGCCAGCACCGAGGCCGGCAACAACACCCGATGATCAGGACCGGCCAGCAGGCGCACCAGATGCGGCACCACCAGACCGACAAACCCGATCATCCCCGCCGCCGCCACGGCCGCGCCAACCCCCAGCGCGGTGCAAAACACCAATTCGCGCTTGAGCCCTTCGACGTCAATGCCCAGGTGACCGGCCTCCGACTCGCCGAGCAGCAACGCATTCAAGGCCTTGGCCCGGCGCGGCAACCAGAGCGCCACACCGGCGCTCACCAGCAGCAACGGCCAGAGCCGTGAATAGCTGGCGCCGTTCAGGCTGCCCAGGTTCCAGAACGTGAGTGTGCGCAAGGTCGCGTCGTCGGCCAGATAGGTGAACAAACCGACCGCCGACCCCGCCAGCGCCGTTAACGCAATACCGGCCAGGAGCATGGTCGCGACGTTCGTCTGCCCGTTGCGCCGCCCCAGCCGATACACCAACGCCGTCACACCCAACCCGCCGAGAAATGCGCACACCGACAACAGATAAGGCCCGAACGATTCAGGCAGACCACCAAACACCGAACCACCGACAATCGCGATAGCGGCTCCCAGCGCAGCACCGCTGGACACCCCGACCAACCCCGGGTCAGCCAGCGGGTTACGAAACAATCCCTGCATCGCCACGCCGGACAACGCCAGTACGCCGCCCACTGCCAGGCCCAACAAGGTTCGAGGCAAGCGTATTTGCCCGAGGATCAGCTCGGCCTGCTCCAGCCCATCAGGGGTAATGGGCAGGCCGATCATGCGCAACGCCGCACGTAGGGTATCGAATAAAGGCAGGCTGACCGGCCCCAGCGCCAAGGACAGCCAGATCGCCACTAAACACAGCAGGCTCAGGCCAATGAACAACGCACGGGGTTTAACCAAAACGGTCATTGGGCCGCATTGCCTGGGAAGAAACCATCAGACAGCGTTTTCAACGCATCGGGCAAACGAGGCCCCAATCCACCTACCAACAAGGTCGGATCGAGTTCCATGACGCGCCCGTCCCTGGCCGCACGGGTCGAGGACAGAATCGGGTTTTCCTTGAAAAAGGTAATCATATTTATTGTTACACCCCTCTATCCCCAATAAATATTGCGCGAAACGGCAGGTAACTGTTTTTCTG
>NZ_RXHX01000058.1:0-17086 GCF_005930655.1 Pseudomonas sp. FSL W5-0299 | reverse complement strand
CACCTGATCCCATCCCGAACTCAGCAGTGAAACGATGCATCGCCGATGGTAGTGTGGGGTTTCCCCATGTGAGAGTAGGTCATCGTCAAGATTGAATTCCGAAACCCCTGTCTGCTAACGCAGACAGGGGTTTTGTCGTTTTGGCTCCTAAAAACGTCAGGTCATTATCCCCTGCGAGTCATGCCACTTCTGCGCCACACCCTTGCCCAGTGTTGATGTCCAATAAGCGCATCGAGCTCCAACGGCTCTAGAGCGCCGTTCGGCGGGAATATCGGTCATTTCATACAAACCCCTAAGATTTCTCCGACTAGTGCCGAAAGACTAGTGAGACATGCGTGCACCAAAGTAGCGCGACCGAAGAATTCCGCCTGCGCTGTTACATGGAATGTTGCACCTGGAACGCATCCCCACTTTTTGCATAAGAAGTCCCATGAAATGAATCTCAAGTTCAGCCATAAAATCCTTCTGGCCGCCTCTGGCGTCGTGGTGCTGGCTTTTGCGTTGTTCACTTTGTACAACGACTATCTGCAGCGAAACACCATCCGGCAAAACCTCGAGTCCTCCGTCCAGCAAGCTGGCGATCTGACCGCCAGCAGCGTGCAGAACTGGATGAGCGGCCGTGTGCTGGTGCTGGAAAACCTCGCCCAGAACGTCGCTCATCAAGGCGCCAATGCGGACCTTCCCGGACTGGTTGATCAACCGGCCTTCACCTCGAACTTCCAGTTCACTTACGTCGGCCAGGCCAACGGCGTGTTCACCCAACGCCCTGACGCGAAGATGCCGGACGGTTACGATCCGCGTCAGCGTCCCTGGTACAAACAAGCCGTGGCTGCCGACAAGACCATGCTGACGCCGCCGTACATGGCCGCCGTCGGTGGGTTGGTGGTGACCATCGCCATGCCGGTGAAAAAGAACGGTGAATTGCTCGGCGTGGTCGGCGGTGATCTGAGCCTGGAGACCCTGGTAAAGATCATCAACTCGGTGGACTTCGGTGGCATCGGCCACGCGTTCCTGGTCAGTGCCGACGGTCAGGTGATCGTCAGCCCGGATAAAGACCAGGTGATGAAAAACCTGAAGGACATTTATCCAAACTCTGGCGTGCGCATCGAGAAGGGCAATCAGGACGTCACCCTGAACAAGCAGGACCGCATCCTCTCGTTCACCCCGGTGAGCGGTTTGCCGAATGCCGAGTGGTACATCGGTCTGTCGATCGACAAGGACAAGGCCTACGCACCACTGAGTCAATTCCGCACTTCGGCGTTGATTGCAATGTTCATCGCCGTCAGTGTGATTGCCGTGCTGTTGAGCCTGCTGATCAACGTGCTGATGCGTCCGCTGACCACCATGGGCCGCGCGATGCAGGACATCGCCCAGGGCGAGGGCGACCTGACCCGTCGTCTGGCCGTGGAAAGCAAAGATGAGTTCGGCGAGTTGGGTGGTTCGTTCAACCAGTTCGTGGAGCGGATTCACGCATCGATTTCCGAAGTGTCCTCGGCGACCCGCCAGGTCCACGATTTGTCGCAGCGCGTAATGGCATCGTCCAACGCTTCGATCGTCGGCTCCGATGAGCAAAGCGCGCGCACCAACAGCGTGGCTGCCGCCATCAACCAATTGGGTGCCGCCACCCAGGAAATCGCCCGCAATGCTGCCGATGCTTCGCAGCATGCGAGCGGTGCAAGCGAGCAGGCGGATGATGGTCGTCAGGTAGTAGAGAAAACCATCCTGGCCATGACCGAGTTGTCGCAGAAAATCAGCCTGTCCTGCACCCAGATCGAAACCCTGAACGCCAGCACTGACAACATCGGGCACATTCTGGATGTGATCAAAGGCATCTCCCAGCAGACCAACTTGCTGGCGCTCAACGCCGCCATCGAAGCGGCGCGTGCCGGTGAAGCCGGTCGTGGTTTTGCGGTCGTGGCGGACGAAGTGCGCAACCTGGCGCATCGCACACAGGAGTCGGCGGAAGAGATCCACAAGATGATCACCTCGCTGCAGATCGGTTCTCGCGAAGCAGTGACGACCATGAATGCCAGTCAGGTCTCCAGTGAAGAGAGTGTCGAAGTGGCGAATCAGGCGGGCCTGCGATTGGTCAGCGTGACGCAGCGCATCGGCGAAATCGACGGCATGAACCAGTCGGTGGCCGCGGCGACCGAAGAGCAGACGGCGGTGGTGGAAACCCTCAACGTCGACGTCAACCAGATCAACTTGTTGAACCAGCAGAGCGTGGCAAACCTCAATGAAACATTGAAGGATTGTGATGCGTTGTCGTTGCAGGCGAACCGGTTGAAGCAACTGGTCGATAGCTTCAAGATCTGATTCGGGTCAGTTC
The DNA here is from genome assembly GCF_005930655.1 of Pseudomonas sp. FSL W5-0299. Taxonomy (NCBI): domain Bacteria; kingdom Pseudomonadati; phylum Pseudomonadota; class Gammaproteobacteria; order Pseudomonadales; family Pseudomonadaceae; genus Pseudomonas; species Pseudomonas sp. FSL W5-0299. Next base: position 14,757 of record NZ_RXHX01000058.1, on the reverse strand, counting down.
TACTGCGTTATCGTTCTTCGCGGGCAAGCCTCGCTCCTACAGGGCATGGAAAACCCTGTAGTAGCGAGGCTTGCCCGCGAAAGCGGTAGAAAAGTCACCGCTGGACCAAAGCTCTACGCAAATAGCTTCAACACATTATTCATCGCGTCATCCGCAAAGCCCTGCACAAAATCCTTGAACCCCGGCAACGCCTCAGCACCTCCCTGCGCCGGTTCGGCAATGATCGTCCAGGTCGCCCGTGACGTGTCCGCACCCAGCGGTTCAACACTCATCGCCGCCCACAAATTGGCCACGCCCAGCGTGTTGTAAATGGTCGTCCACGTGATGTTCAACGCCTGGTCATCCCGGGAATTGAGTTGCTCGACCACCAGGTTGCCGTCCTTGAAAAATTTCTTGCGCAGCGACGACACGCCTTCGCCCGTCATCTCGATGTGCGACAGCGCCGGAATGAACTGATCGAAGCCGGCAAAGTTGCCGACCACCGCCCAGACCCGCGCGGCATCCGCCGGCACCTCCACCGAGGACACGACATGGCAGCCTTGCGGGTTTTTGATCAGGGTATCGGGTTGCAGATTGTTCATGGTCTTGCTCCATTGGGTTTGAATGAATCAGATGAAATTGATTTCTTTGAGGTAGTCGCAACCGCGACGCAGCAGTGCGGGTGATTTTTCCGGGTAGTGCGCGCCCATCTGCCGAACGCCGGCCTGGGCGTTGTCGTGGCCGATCATCGAGATGTCGCCGATGTCTTCCTCGAAGCCGTTGAGGTAGAAACCGAGTACGCCGAACAGCGCGTTGTCGCTGTCGACCCGACCCAGTTGCTGTTGCCAGTCGGCGACGCTGACCATGGAGAACTCCCGCCCCGCCTCACGGAATGACGCGACGTAATCGTCCCAACTCAGGGGCTCGGGGTTGTGCAGGTTGAACACCGCTTTTTCAGATGAATAACGGCTGGCATGGAAGCCAATGAAGCGAGCGAGAAAGTCCACCGGCATCAGGTCGAAATTCAGCGAAAACTCCGGCACCTGGCCGAGCTGGATCGAGCCCTTGAGCATCAGCATCAAGCGGTTTTTGTGCGGCTGACAGACGCCGGAGAGGCTGTTGAAGCTGATGTTGCCGGGGCGATAAAGATTGACCCGCACCCCACGTTCACGCGCTCGTTCGAGGATCCGTTCGCCGACCCACTTGGACAGGTTGTAGCCGTTCTTGATGTAGATCGGTGGCGTCTGCGCTGCGGGTAATTCCAGCACTCGGCCATCGTCGGCAATCGTGCTGGACGCCGACAGCGTGGAGACAAAATTGAAGATCTTCTTGCTGCGCCCCTCGCACAGCCGAAGGCATTCGAAAATCGGCTCGACGTTGTCCCGCGCCAACGACTCGTAATCGAGCACGTGATTGACGTTGGCGGCGTTGTGCACCAGCGCGCCGAACTCTCGATCGAGGCGCTCGTAAACGTGCGCATCAAGCCCCAACGCCGGGCGAGTGATGTCTGCCGCGTAAACCTGCACCCGACTCAGGTCCAGGTGCTCCAGACGGTTTTCCCGTAACGCATGAGCGAAGCGCTCAGCCGCCGATTGCCCACCGCCATCGCGCACCAGGCAAGCCACTTCAGTGACGCCCCACGCCAGCAACGCTTCGACGATGTGCACACCGACAAAACTGTTTGCGCCGGTGACGATCACCTTGTGCACATCACCCATACGGCTGATGGGCAGCGGCTGAATATCCAGCTCGCGGAAGGCATCCGCCAGTGCTTGCGCGCTCAGGACTTCCTCGGTGCCGGAGCCGCGCACCAATGTCGCCAGCTTCGCAATAGTCGGCAATTCAATGAAGCGATTGATCGAGATGCTGCGGCCGAATTCTTCACGTAATCGCAGCAACATCCGTGACAACAGAATCGAGTGGCCGCCCAGATTGAAGAAACTTTCGTCGGTCGAAATATCGCTGGCCGGCAACTCCAGCAGCTCAGCCCAGATCTCCAGCAACAGCGCTTCATCGGCGCTGGCGGGCAAGCGCCGTGTCGTGTTTTCGGCAACATTCACCGGCATCGCCAGCAGCGCTTTACGGTCGACTTTGCCGTTACTGGCGAACGGCATGCTCGGCAATTCAGTCCAGGCGATGGGTTGCATGTAGTCCGGCAAAAACTGCATCGCATGAGCCTTCAAGGCTTCGCGCGCGGCGCCCGTTTGGTTCTCCTGAGGTTGTGCGAGGAACGCCAGAATCCGCCGTTGGCTGTCGATGACCACCGCCACCTGGCGGTACAACTGACTGTCGCGCAGGCAGCGTTCGATCTCTTCCGGCTCGACGCGAAAGCCGCGGATTTTCACCTGATTGTCCCGCCGTCCACACAGCTCGATACCGTCGCCGGTCCATTTCGCCATATCGCCGGTACGGTAGGCGCGCAGGCGCTGGCCGTCTGGCAAGTTCATGTCCAGGTAACGTTCGGCAGTCTGCTGCGGGTTGTTCAGATAACCCAGGCACACCCCCGGCCCGACAATGTACAACTCACCGACGACCTGCTCGGCCACCGGCTGAAAAGCCTCATCGAGAATTAGCACCTGGCTGTTGGCAATCGGCGACCCGAGGGTGCGGTTGTTGTCGCCAGCGCGCAGTTGGCGCGCGGTAATAAGCACCGTGGCTTCGGTCGGGCCATAGAGGTTGTAGAGATTGCCCTGACGGGTGAGCTGCTCGATAACGTAGGGTTCGCAGACATCGCCGCCGGTCATTACATGATCCAGGACCTGCAGCTGATCCAGCGGCAGAATGCTCAACAGCGCTGGCGGTAAAAATGCATGGCTGAGGCGTTGATGGCGAATCAGCTCGACCAGTTGCAACGGATCGCGACGCTGGTCGTCGTTCGGCACGATCAGTTCGGCGCCCTGAAGCAGGGTCGGGAAAATATCGATCAGCGACGAGTCGAAACTCAACGACGAAAACTGCAAGGCCCGACTGTGTTCGGTCAGCTGCACATAGTCGGCATACCACGCGGTGAAGTGCGCGAGGTTAGCCTGGCTGAGCAGCACGCCTTTGGGATGCCCGGTGGTGCCCGAGGTATAGAGCGCCATGCAGGGCGCGTCGAGAGCGGGGCGCTGGCGCATCAAGGGTTGACCGAGAGCGACGTCAGCGAAGTCGATGCGACTGATGTCCAGCCCCGGCATTTCATCGGCGAGGGGATGCTGGCCGTCATGCAGCAACAACACCGCTCCTGCATTCGAAAGGATGTACTGCTGACGTTGCGGCGGATGGCTCGGCTCCAGCGGCAAATACACCGCGCCGCTGCCCAGAATCGCCAGGATCCCTGCATACAACGCACTGCATTTCGGCAGGCAGATCCCGACCACCAACGGGCCTTGATGCTGTGCGAGCAACGGCAGCAAGCGTTGCTGGATCGCACGGCTCTGGGCGTGTAATTGCCGATAACTCAGCGATGTGCCGTCGATGTTCAGCGCAGGTCGTTCGGCGGACTCGATGAAGCGTTGTTGCAGACGCTCGATCATCGGGATCCGGGCAAGTTCTTGCAGCCACGGTTGAGCGGTGTTGTTGAGTTGATGAACGAACGCCAGGCGTTCTAAAAACAGCAGATTGTCCACCTGTTCAAAATGGGCTGCCGCAGCCGGTTCAGCGCAGAGAAAATACTCGGCGTCCCGGGAGAATCGGCTGACCAGCAGTGAGACGTGATCCACCAGTTCCGCCACCGCTCGCAGGCGCAAGGCCTGGCCGTTTCCGCTAGGTTCATCGGCAATCGGCACGCGCGTGAACAGCGTTGATCCTTGCATGCACAGCAGGTCAATCGGCGGTAGACCGGTGACGTTCGGCACGCCAATTCCCAGTTGCAGTGTCAGATGCGGCGCATCACTCGGGACTGAAAACGCCTGGCTGGCGTCGTCAATCAGCAGATCAAACGACGGTGCCTCCTCAAACGCATCGAGCCGCACCAGCGAATGACCCTGTTGTTCAAGTTCCAGCGCCAGGTCGGTCAAGGCCTGGCTTTGCCCAATGAGCAAAATGTCGAGACGTCTCATGATGTTCTCCTCGTTAAACCAGGTAGTCGCTGAGGGTGTCTTGCACGCACGGCGAATCCAGCAGCGAACTGCTGCGGAAAAACCGCACGATGTTGGCGACCAGCGGGTGATGACGATTGATCGGGAAGGCCAGCCCCGAGATCTCGTTCTTGAGTGCCTGGCGTGCCGCGTCGCTGATCTGCAAGGCTTCGATCAAGCGGAAATCGAAGGACTTCTGGATGTCGTTGGTCAGGTAATGGCCGATGAACACTGGCAGGATTTGCGCGATGAGCTGGCGGTCGTCTTCGCTCGCGGTGTGCCAGTAAATGCGCACCATCCGCGACCAGAACCCGGAATGGCGGCCCTCGTCGAGCAAGTGATCGGCCATCAGGCCCTTGATCGACTGCTTGACCGTTTCGTCCTTGGCGAACGCCGCGACATCGCCGGTTACGGTGTTCTCGGCGATGGCCACGCAGATCAGTTCTACCGCGCTGCGCAGATGCTCTGGTGCGAGGGCCACGGCCGCCGGGATCGCCCGACTCAGCTCGATTTCATCCGGCAGCTGGATTGGCGTAATGCCGGTCATGGCGACGGTCTGCTGCATGAAGTCCATGGCCACCAGCGCGTGGTAATCCTCGTCCACCACCACAGTCATGGCGTCATAGCGACAGGCAAACGGGAACGCCACGGCGAAGCGATTTTTGGCGATGCTGCGGGCGGTCTTGTCGACGATCTCGGTTTCGAAAATCACCACGTCGTTGATGAATTTGTAGAGCGTCTGCACCAGCGCGAAGTCCCGTTGTTCCGGGCATTCGCGCAGGAAGGTCTCGCTCAGCACCAACGGTTGGCGGCTCAACGGATAGATCAGTTTGCCGTCATTCTCCAGCACGCGCCGCGGGCGGGTGCGGATGGTCGCGCGACTTTCCCAGGCGTCGGCGAAGGATTGGTAGTCGGCGGCGTTCATGCGTTCACCTCCGCAACCGGTTCGCTCATGCTCAGGCGCAGGCCGTCCCACAATGCAATGCGACTTTCCACGGCGGCAATGGCGCTGGCGTAGACGTCCGCTTCGCGTTGCGGATCGCCGTCGACCAGCCGGGCGAGGAGTTTTTCAGCGGCGGGGCCGTGGTCCTCGGAGTCGACTTCGATGTGCCGCTCCAGGTAGTAACGGAAGGTGGGCGCCTGCTCGATGCCGATGCCCCAGTCGTCGAGAATCCGTTGGAACATCTGCGGAATAACGCTCTCACGACCGTGCAAAAACGCTGCGGCAACGCTATGTCCCGGCGCATGCAGCGCGGTGTGCAAGGTGTGCCGTACAAACTGCGCAGCCGCCGGATCGACATCAACGCTTTGCAGCGCCACGTCGTAACTCACGCCTTCTTGTTGCAACGCCACGAAGCGTTCCACGGCCGCCGTGCTGGCACCGACTTCGCGCATCGCATCCAGGTACAACTCGAAATGACTGTAATGACCTTGGGCCGGGCGATCATCGGACTCTTCACCCAGCACAATCTCATTGATAAGACGCGCGGCCTGCGGATCTCGCGGCGGCAACCAGGGCAGTTGGACGCAGGTCAGTTCCTGTTGCAAGCGTTTGGTCAGCGACATGAAATCCCACACCGCAAAGACATGGGTTTCCATGAACCGTTGAAGTACCGACAGCGAATGTATTTCAGAAAAGATCGGGTGTGCACTAAGTTCTGCTTTCTTCTGGTTGAGTCGGTCTTTATTCGTTTTCATGAGCGAGCCTATAAGTGATCTGAAATGCCGTTAAGGGTGTTGTGATCAATAAGTGACGGTCGTCTAACGTTTTTGTTGGCGAGCGAATGCCTCAACTAAATTGATCTCATTAAGTGCGATACAGTCGTTTTGGTGCCGTGTTTGCTGGCGGCGGAGAAAAACTAATACACGAATAAAGTATCGGGCAAGTTATTTTTATATTATTTGAAAGTTCAACTTTCTTGAGTGCGACAAGTTCTAATAAAACTATAAGTATCAGTTTTATTTGGGCGTAGTTGCTCCTTTCGACGAAGTATCGTCAAAATTCAAATGAAGAGTGAATGCCTCACTCAAAGCAACTTTCAAAGTTGTTCCGTTGAATGCTTCAAGGGGGTGGAAGTTGGCTGGGATTGACGCCGGTGCTTCCTTTCCCGTGACAAGACTCCTTCCGTAGGTTCTTGGTGCGAGGACTGTGCCGCCATGGCGGCGCGTCGCCCGTTCATTATTCGTTGGCAGCCCAAGAGTGAGCGTAAATCACGGCCGCCGCTATCGCCCGGCCGTCATCTTTGCTGGCGTATTGATGGAACCTGAGGGAGGCGAATCGAAGGCAGGCTTGGGGAGGGGGCGTGCGGTGGCTGAAGCGGGGATGTGTAAGTAGATTATTCACAGCAAGCGCGGCGCGCAGTTCGAACTGCGCGCCCAGGCTTGGCGCCGGGAGTTACCTGGGGGTTTTCTTGTTAAGCGCTTCGGGGCTGTTGAGGTAGCGCGTGATGACCTCGACACCGCGATTGAGGTGATGCTCGAGCAGCTTGACCGCACGCTCGACGTTGCGGTCTTCGACGGCCAGCAACAGCGCTCGGTGGTCTTCCTGGGACAACTTGCCCAAGCCCATGGCTTCCAGATTAAAGCGCAGAAAGCGCTCTTCTTCGTTCAACCCGTCCTCGACCAGCCGCAATAGCCGCTGGTTAGGGGCCTTGCAATAAAGCGCCATGTGGAAGAGCCGATTGAGGCGGCCGATTTCGCTGTAATCGTGCTCCATTTCCAGGTCGTCGATATGCTTGGCTGCCCGCTCGACGTCTTCCTTTTCCAACAAGGGAATCGACAAACGCAGTGCCTCGGATTCCAACAGAATCCGTAATGCATACGTTTCGACGGCATCGCCCTGGACCAGCGGTGCAACCACCGCGCCTTTATGGGCGATAACGTTCAGCAGCGCCTGGGCTTCAAGTTGGCGCAAGGCTTCACGCACCGGCATGCGGCTGACGCCGAACAGGTCGGCCAAATCTTGTTGGCGCAACGCGGTGCCGCAGGGAATGCGCCCGTCTAGAATGGCCGATCGCAGGGTTTCTTCGATCACCGAGCGTGCCAAGTGAGCGGGAATCGGCCCGTTGACCTTGATACTGCTGAGGGGGTTGGGCTTCTGTGTCACAACTACGCACCCTGATTGGCTGAAATATTTGGATCCAAATGGACACTAGTGACTGCCATGCAGCTTGTCAAACGGACAAAAGACCGCAGCCCGCGACGTTTCATGTCACCTACCATTCAAAGTCTAGCGCGTTGCCAGTGATTGCACCGTGCCATTGTCTTTTAACGGGCTAACCTGCACCATCAACCGAATTTCACCTGCCTGACCTGGATGCCTCGCATTGGCGGTACGTTTCGCGATCCCTCGGACTTTGCGCTGGCTGTGCTGCGCGTTGCTGCTGGCTGGCGCCATGCTGGGCGGGCTGCATGCCGATTGGGATTTTTCGCTGATCAGCCGCAAGGCGCAGGCCTTGTATGGGCCATTGGGTGACGGGAAGCCGCGCATCGATGCCTGGCAGCATCTGCTGGCCACGCAGAAGCAGGCCAGCGAGCTGGAACAGCTCAATGTGGTCAACCAGTTTTTCAACAAGCAGGTGCGTTACGTTGAGGACATCGACCTTTGGCATGAGGTCGATTATTGGGAAACACCCATCGAAGCCCTGTGGAAGGGCGCCGGCGACTGCGAAGACTATGCGATCGCCAAGTACTTCAGCCTGCGCCATCTCGGCGTTTCCAGTGACAAGCTGCGCATTACCTACGTCAAGGCGTTGCGCCTGAACCGGGCGCACATGGTGCTGACTTACTATTCGAGCCCCGAGGCCATGCCGCTGGTGCTCGACAGCCTGATCGATGCAATAAAACCGGCCAGCCAACGAACCGACTTGCTGCCGGTCTACTCTTTCAATGCCGAAGGGTTGTGGTTGCCGGGCGCCAAGGGCAACAAAAAGGTCGGAGATACCAAACGCCTGTCTCGCTGGCAGGACGTGTTGAAGAAAATGCAGGCCGAAGGTTTTCCGGTCGAAACGACTAACTAGGAGCACGCGCTCAGATGTCTTTGTTCAAACAGCTGTTGATCGCTATCTGTCTGTTCCTGGTGGTCGCCTTCACCGGCAGCTTCATGGTCAGCCTGGAAAGCTCGCGGACCCAGTACGTCAACCAGTTGCGCTCCCACGCCCAGGACGCCGCGACGGCATTGGCGCTGTCCCTGACGCCGAACATCGACGACCCGGCGATGGTCGAGTTGCTGGTCAGTTCGATCTTCGACAGCGGCTATTACGCGAGCATCCGCGTGGTCGACCTCAAGACTGACCAGACCATCGTCGAGCGCAGCGGCATTCCAGCGGTGAACAACGTGCCGGACTGGTTCGTCAAAATGATCGGCCTGGAACCGGCCGGCGGCGATGCGCTGGTCAGCCGTGGCTGGGAACAGGCGGCGCGGGTCGAGGTGGTCAGCCATCCGATGTTCGCCTTGGCCAAGCTTTGGCAGAGCGCGTTGGGCAGCCTCGGCTGGTTGCTGATCTGCGGTGCGGTGAGCGCGGTATTGGGCGCGCTGTTGCTGCGTCGACAACTGAAGCCGCTGGATTACATGGTCAAGCAATCCCACGCCATTGCTCGCCGCGAATTCCTCAGCCTGCCGGAACTGCCGCGCACACCGGAACTGCGCCGAGTGGTGCAGGCCATGAATCAGATGGTCGAGAAGCTCAAGGCGCTGTTTCAGGAACAGGCCGAGCGCAGTGAAAAACTACGGGTCGAGTCCTACCAGGACAACCTCACGGGCCTGGCCAACCGTCGTTATTTCGAGATGCAGTTGAACGCCCGGGTGAGCAATCCGGAGCAGGCGAGTTCGGGTTATCTGCTGCTGTTGCGGGTCAAGGACCTGGCCGGTTTGAACCAGCGTCTGGGCGGTCAGCGCACCGACCAATTATTGCAGGCCGTGGGCGAGCAACTGTCCCGCGAGTGCGCCAAGTACCCGGAAACACAGAACCTCGTCACCCGGATCCGTGGCGGTGAGTTTGCCGTGCTGGCGCCGGGGCTGGTGCGCGAAGAAGCGCTGCAACTGGCGCAGAATCTGGACAGCGCCTTGGCCAGCCTGCATGCGACCGGTGCCACGGATGTGGCCTCGGTCGCGTCGATCGGTCTGGCGCCGTTTGTTCATGGCGACTCGCCCCAAGCGGTGTTGGGTTTGGGCGACCAGGCGCTGGCTCAGGCTGAAGGCCAGGGCGAACAGAGCTGGGCATGCCTCGATCACAGCGCCTCGACCAGCGTCGGGGATGACCATCACGCCTGGCATACATTGCTGGACCAGGCGCTGAATCAGCAGCGGTTTCAGTTGTATTTCCAACCGGTGGTGGCCAGCCAGGACACGCAAGTGGTGCTGCATTACAAGGTGCTGTCGCGGTTGATCGACGACGAGGGCCAGACCATTCCCGCTGGACGCTTCCTGCCGTGGCTGGAGCGCTTTGGCTGGACCGCGCGCCTGGATCGGCTGATGTTGGAGTTGGTGCTTGAGCAGATGGCCGAGCATGAAGAATCGCTGGCGCTGAACCTGTCTTCGGCGACGTTGGCCGATCCGCAGGCGCTGAATAAAGTCTTCGAGATTTTGCGTGCCCACTCCGATCTCGGACCGCGGCTGACCCTGGAAATCGGCGAGGAACAACTGCCCGAGCAAGCGATGCTGGAAGAACTGACACGGCGCCTGCGTGAGCTTGGGTTCTCGTTGAGCCTGCAACGGTTTGGCGGGCGCTTCAGCATGATCGGCAACCTGGCGCGGTTGGGGTTGGCATACCTGAAGATCGACGGCAGTTACATCCGCGCGATTGATCAGGAAAGCGACAAGCGCCTGTTCATCGAGGCGATCCAGCGAGCGGCACATAGCATTGATCTGCCGTTGATTGCCGAGCGGGTGGAGACCGAAGGGGAGTTGTCGGTGATTCGGGAGATGGGGTTGTATGGGGTTCAGGGGCAGTTGTTTGGTGAGCCGAAGCCTTGGCAGTGAGGCTTTAGGATTTGGTCGTCTGGGAGTCCGTCTTCGCGGGCAAGCCTCGCTCCTACAAGGTCGTGCGTTGGCGTAAACCTGTAGGAGCGAGGCTTGCCCGCGAAGGCGTCAGCACAGCCAACGTCGAAGGCTGAGGTTTAAATCAACCCTGTCTCATCATCATCAATCAAGTGACTCAACCCACCCAACGCCTCACGCGCCTGGGTCCGGTCCATCAGCTTGGCCTGGGCGGCGGCCGGCAGGTCGGTGACGCGGATAACGCCTTTTCTGGTCAGTACCTGGATCAAGTCGTCGAGTACCCGGATCATTTCCTGGTCGCTCGTCTTTAGCTGCTTGAGGCTTTTTTCCACAGCTTCGTTGGCGTACCAAGCCTGGATTTCATGGTTGTCGGCCGGCAGCGTTTCCGTGGCTTCGGCGTAGGCCGCGGCTTCCACGCGCACTAACTGACCTTGCGCATCTCGTTGCACGTAGAACATTGAGCATCCCTCAGAAATGAACCAGCGTCATGCTGTCAGCAGCATAGGCCAACTGGGCACGAGTATGCGGTGCGGCGACGAAATCGTCACCGGGGGGATGGGCACAAACGTGACGGCCGCCCCATAAGGGCGGCCGTTTTTCGTGGGATCAGCTGTTGTTGTGATCGACTTTGATGGTTGGGTCACTGCCGGCAATCAACGAGTTCAGGTTGGCGCTGGACCAGTTATTGCCTTCCAGTTTGATCGTCACATCCGGCGTTGCGGCCGCGGCATCGCCTGAGTTGAACTTGCCGCCGGAGCTGACTTGCAGCGACGACACACCATCCACGGTGCTGATTTTCAGGAAGTTGTCGATGGTGCTGCCGGTTTCGCCTTGCAGCAGATCGCGCAGGTCGATGCGGTCACCTTCGCTGGCCTTGAAGTCCTTGATCACGTCGTTGCCGGTGTCGCCAGCCTTCCAGACGAAGGTGTCGGCACCCGAACCGCCAATCAGGATGTCGTTACCCTGGCCGCCCATCAGCGAATCGTTACCCGAGCCGCCGAGCAGAATGTCATTGCCCTTGCCGCCGTCGAGCAGGTCGTTGCCGCCCTGGCCGAAGATAATGTCATTGCCCGAACCGCCCAACAGCGTGTCGTTGCCGTCATGGGCGCCGGACACGTCGAATGCGCTGTAGTGCTCGGTGATGAACTGGTGCACGTTGCTGGTGGTGACTTTGCTGACGTCCACACCGGTTTCTTTGGCGACGAACGCCTGCATCGCCTGGTAACCCTCGCCGGCGATGCCGTTGAAGCTCACCAGGTCGCCGAACAGGATGTCGTTACCATTGCCGCCATTGACCGTGTCGGCACCCGGCATGGTCGCTTCGGTGTGACCGATGATCGAGTTGGCCAGGTCTTTCGGATCAATGTTGGTTTGCGGCGTCTTGTCCGAGTCGTATGGCTTGAGGTCGCTGAGGGTGACGTCTTTGTTCAGGCCGATGGCTTCAACCGTCGACACCTTGTCCAGCAGCGCGAAACCGTTGGTCGAGTTGTCGATGGCGCTAGAGCCAGTGCTGCTGCCGTTGCCGTCGCGATAGGACAGCTCGTATGTGCCGTTGCCCTCAGCGCGAATGGTGCCCAGTTCGGAACTGCTCCAGTAACCGCCCCACGAGTTCTTGTACGTCTGCAGCGTGACGGTGCCGGAGTTATCGATGCTCAGGTAGTGAGTGCTGTCCAGATAACCGGAGTAGGTCTGCCCCAACTTGTAATTGGTGGTGGTGATCACATCATCGAGCTTCACGTTGCCGAACAGGGTCGGGTTGGTCTGCTCACCGCTCTGGTAGTAGGTCGGCTTGCCATCGGTGATGAAATACGTGAGGTTTTTCGCCCCGGTGTTGGCCATGGCGTCGGCACTCTGGAACCAGTTCGCCGTGGTTTTGAATACGTCTTCGTAGTTGGTGCCGCCGCCCGACGACATGGAATCCAGCACCGCTTTTAGCAGGATCAGTGCATTCGGATCGTTCAGGTTCACCGAGACAGACTTGTTGACCTGGTTATCGAAGTCCGCAAGGAAGATGTTCACCGTCCCGGAATTACCACCCATGCTCTGCTTGAGGGTGTTGAATACCGACGTCAGCGAGTCCTTGGCGGCGCTGATCGACGAGGCGCTCATGCTGCCCGAACTGTCGACCATGAAGGCAATGTTGTAGTTGGTTCCCGGCACCACGGTCAGCCCGCCGATGTCGGCGACCATGATGTCGTTGCCGTCGGTGCCGGTGATGGTGTCATCGGCCGCCGTGGCTGTAACGGCGTTGTAGACCGCCGGGTAAACCGTGACCGGGATTGTCGCGGTGCTGGCCGCAGAGCCGCCGAGAACTTCGGTGGAGGTCGAGGTCACGGTCAGGTTGAACTGGCCGTTGTAGTACGGCGGCGGGGTCACGGTCAGGGAGCCGAGGTTCCAGCCGGTGACGTTGGCCTCACCCGACGAGGTGCTGGCGGTGAAGGTGTGGCCGGCGCCATCGGTGAGCACGGAGCCCGCCGGGATGCCGCTGATCTTCACGACCAGGCTTTCGGAGCCGTCGGTGTCCGTGAGCGCAGTTTTGATCGCAGACAGGTGAACGCTGGTGCCTTCGGCCGCTTCGTTGAGCTTGTAGCCGTCGTAGTAGCCTTCGCCGTTGGTGCCGTGCAGGTCGGAAACTGTCACGCCGGAAGCGGCCAGATCTGCCACGCCGGTGTACAGCGGCACACCAGCGCTGCTCAGGTCGACCGCCGCGCCGCCGTTGACCGACAGGTTGACGTCATAGCTGCCCGGGCCGCTCTGGTTGTGGTGGTAGATATCCAGGGTGTAGTAGCCGCTGGCGGTCGGGGTGAACGAACCGCTCAGGTTGCCGCCCGCGCCCCAGAGCGCGCTGGCCACGTTTTTGCCGCCGATGGTCACGAGCAGGCTGTCATCACCGGTGCCGCTGAAGCTGTAAGTCTTGCCGGCTTCAAGGTAGATCAGGCCGGACGTTTTTGATGCGGTGCCAGCGGTCACGCTGCCGTCGGACTGCACGTTGGTCACGGTGGTGCTGCTGTTCGGTTTGCCGGCCGCATCGATCACCGACTTCAGCGTGTTCGACGCCGCGCCGCTGCCATCAGTGCCGAGGCCCGACAGGCCGGTCCAGACTTCCTTGATCAGCCCGGTGGATTTGACACTGTTGTCCGCCACGCTCAAGGACGGCGCGTCAGCCACCGGCGTGATGTCGATCTTGATCGTGCCGATGTTGCCCAACGTCGTGCCGTCAGTAGGCTGGAACTTGATCTGTGCGTAGTCCGCCAGATTGTTGCCGACGCCGGTGCCGCCGTAGCCATTGGCGCCGGACTCATTGGCATCCGGCAGGAAGCGCACTTTACCCGCGTCGATGTCAGCCTTGGACAGGGTCTGATTGGTCGTCACGTCGGTCCAGGTCGAACCGTTCAGGTACTGCAATTTGCCTTCGCCCGGCAGGCCGGTGATTTTTACGCCGAGGTTGGCGGCCGGACTGTCGACGTCGCTGACGCCGAAGGTCGACCAGCCGAGGATCAGCGGGGTGTCCTCAGTGCCGGTGAGGTTAACCGGCGCGGCGGTTGGCGCATCGTTCACTGCCACGACGTTGACGGTGGTGGTCGCAGTGTTGGAGTAGTTGCTGCCATCGGTCACCGTCACGGTGATGATCCGCGGCACGGTGCTCGGGTCTTCACTGCTGTTGGTGAAACTGATGTTCTTGATCTGCTGCATGTAGTCGGCCAGCGTCGCATTGCCGGACAACGTCAGCGTGACGGTGCCGTCCTTGCTGTTGGCATTGATGGAGATGCCGTTGACGCTGTTGCCCAGGTTCAGCGCGTCGCCCGGTTGACGGTTGGTCAGCACGATGGTCGCGCCGGTCAGCAGGGTGCTGTCCGGGTCGGTGATTTTCAGGTCGGTGTCGCCGATCGATACGCCTTGGCCCGTGGTGCCTTCGGTGAAGGTCACGTTGTAGTTGGCACCGGTGGCGCCGCTGGAGTTGTTGGCGTCCAGGTCGAGCACGGGCGGCGCATCGTTGTCGATGATCGAAGTGCTGATGCTGCCGTTGGACGCGCTGATCGCCAGGTTCTCGAAGTTGCCGCCGGTGGCCGAGTCGATCTTGACCACGAAGTTCTCGGTGCCCTCGGTGATCCTGTTGTCCAAGGTCGCGACATTGAAATTCGCCGTGCTGGCGCCCGCCGGAATTTTCACGGTGTACACGCCGGTGAAGTCCGAACCGTCGGCGGCGGTGCCGCTGTAGGTGATCTTCAGGGTGACTTCGGTCTGCGCCGGGCTCGTCAGGCTGACGGTGTAACTGGCGGTCTGGCCCTCAGTCACCGAGGTGCTGCCGGTGATGCTGACTTCGGTCCGGTCGAGGGTGTCGGTGACGTTGGTGACGGCCGCCGCCGGGCTTTTGACCAGGTTCTCGAAATTACCACCGGTGGCGTTGCTGATGGTCGCCTGGACCGTGCCCGCGTCTTTGTAGACGTCGTCGGCCGGCGCCTTGACGGTCACGGAGCCGCTGGTGGCGTTGGCGGCGATGGTGATCACGGCGCCGTTGCTCAATGTCACGGTGACAGGAGTGCCGGCGGCATGGGTCAGGTTCGCTGTGTAGACGATCGAACCGCCTTCAGCGACCGAGTCGGTTGCTGTCAGGCTAAGCGTGGTGGTGTCCGCCGAGTCGGTGACCGAGGTGTCCGCCGACTTGCCATCGACGTCCAGCTTCTCGTAGTTACCGCCCTTGGCGTCGTCGATCTTGACGCT
>NZ_RXHX01000057.1:0-21816 GCF_005930655.1 Pseudomonas sp. FSL W5-0299 | reverse complement strand
ATGCGATTGCTTCTGGACCCAAGCTAACAGTTAGTCGTGATTTTATCCATACAATTCAATAGCTTAATTCTTCTAACTATTTTGCATTCATTTTGCGCAAGTTCACGTGATTAAGCGGTCGTCCACTCATGCGGCAAACTCGGGCATTTTTCCTCCCCAGTGCGTCTGCCAATGGCGAGGATGTCTTTCAATAGATACACAGTTCAGGTCGTAAGTGCTGGATGGATTCAAATCGTGGCTGCCGCGCATTTGCCGCTGCGCAGCAACTTGCTGAATAGCTGCTCTAGAACACCAAAGGCCCCACAATCGCACCTGATTATGGGGTATGCGCCCCTCCTCCGAACTGTTCATGACACCTACGAAGGCCCGCGCTCAACGGGAAGTTGTGTGACGCGCTAACTGTAACGACCTGCATTTGAAAACGCGCCGACCTGCAACATTGGCGTCGACCTGCTTTCCTGTACTGTCGTAGAACGTCCCAAATAGCCGATCCCACACCATCAGAAATTCGCCGAAGTTCACCAGGGCATCTTCGAAGTCGCGCTTGTGGTGCCAGCGATGAATCTTGGCGACCCCGAGCACATACCGCAACCCATCCCACCCGGTAGTCCAGGTTCGAGTGCTGAAAGGCCAGATGCGCGGTCAGGATACCGAACCAGGTGGCAACCACTGCCGAAGGCGCGCCGAATGCAAACAGCACCACCAATCCCGGTCCCGCCATGAGTGCGGCATGTAGGGGATGCCGGCGCTCACCGTTCATCCAGTACAAGCGCTCGGCACTGTGGTGAATCATATGAAAACGCCATAGCCAGGGTACGTGGTGGCTGATCCGGTGCATGGCGTACAGGCTCAGATCGAGCACGGCGGCAACCAGCAGCAGCTGCAGCCACAGCGGGCTTTCAACTGGAAAGACACGAACGGAAGCTGGTACCGCATCGCCCAGCCTAGCCAAGTTTTCGGCGGTGAACTGGATGACGGAAAGATTCACTAGCATATGCACCAGGTCGGTCAGGGTGTCCTGGTGATCCTCCAGCCAGCCCTGGCGGAAAGGTTGGATGCGTTCCAGCGCCGCCACAGCCAAAAGACCGACTGCGGCAACCAAGGGTGTGCTGGGCCAATACGGCACACCGGCGTACAAGGCCCTGACCATGAAGGCAGCGCTGCCACCAAACACGAGCGGGTAACTCAACCAGCGCAGGGCAAATTGAAGGGAAGTGGACATCGCTCAGCTCCTGTGTAGAGAGCCTTCATGGTATGTGGAGAGGACGTCGTTCGACTTGAACGAAAGAGCTATGACGCCTGGAGCCCTACCTCAGCTAGGGCAGAGGACGGATCGATGCCCAGCAGCATTCTGAATGTCCGGGAGAAATGCGCCGAATCGGAAAAGCCCGCCGCATGCGCGGCTTCGGTCAACCGGCCCCCTTGAGCCATATGTTGAAGGGCTTGGGTGAGGCGCAGCCATTTGACGTAACTGCGCAATGGCACACCTGTTTGCTCCACGAACCAATGGGAAAAGCGTGTCGGGGATAGATGCACCAACGCAGCCATTACCTCACGCCCCATTTGGCCTTCGCGCAGCGTTGCGGTGACTTTGGTCAGGCGCGGATCGCGGATTGGCGGATCGGGAAGCCGCAACAGCTGACGTACCTGTGCCTGCAACTGGACAGCTGCATGCCCCGACGTACTCAACGCCTCGACTATCGCAACAACGTCGGCAGGGAGTATCTCCATCAGCCTCGCGGCTCCGCTCATCCGCAAGGCACGTACCTCATCGGACAGCACATCCAGGTAGATCGAGAGGACATGCCCTGCACACAGCCGGTGCTTCAAGCCTGCCGGAGTGAGGATGCCAGGCCCACCGAATCAAGGCGTTGTTCAGTAACACACTCGACCCGACTCGGGCCGTCGAATTACGCGACAAGATGCTGGCAGCGGGCTTGCCGGTCTGAGCCCTGTCATTTGCAGCTAATGCTGGCTGGCGACGATGGAATGCAGGTCGGGGCGTTCTCAAATACAGGTCGTTACAGCTAGAGAGCCTATAATGATGATCAGGCTCGCGAAAACCTAGCTTCGCCGAGCAAACACGAGGAGATGAAGATGGTAGATGTCGCAAATACACGTCCGGAGGGCCAGGGACATGGGCTGCTTTGTCCTGCCTGCAGGGTCGATCTGGTCATGAGCGAGCGCCAGGGCATCGAGATCGACTATTGTCCGAAATGCCGTGGCGTTTGGCTGGATCGAGGCGAGCTCGACAAGATCATCGAGCGCAGCGCCGACGCTGGCCCCGCTCAAACCCAAACCTACGCACCGAAGCCCGCACCGCAACAGGGGCAGCCTAGTCCGTCCCAAGGCTACTACGATGACGGTCATGGTTCGGGGCACGGAGGACACCGTCGCAAGCGATCATTCCTGTCAGATCTCTTCGACTGAGATCTTTGCTTCGGGACCGCTGCGGCGCCCTTCCACTGATTACTGAGGATCAAACATGGGCGCAGGGCATTCACACGCGGTGGCAGTTCCGCCCGGAACCGCAGCGGGACGGCATAAGAGCAGACTCGTAGGGGCGCTCGCCCTCACCACGACGTTCATGGTGGTTGAGGTGATCGGCGGCCTGTGGACGGGCAGCCTTGCGCTCCTCGCGGATGCGGCGCACATGCTGACCGACGCTGGCGGCCTTGCCCTGGCGCTGATCGCCGTCCGTTTTGCGGAACGCCCGGCGACGCCGCAGAAAACCTACGGTTTTGCTCGCATGGAGGTACTGTCGGCGCTTACGAATGCCGTCGTGCTCCTTCTACTGACCGTTTATATCTTCTACGAGGCCTATCAGCGTTTCCTGAACCCGCCGGAAATTCTAGCTGGACCGATGCTTGCCGTGGCGGTGGTCGGGCTTGTGGTCAACTTGATCAGCATGAGGCTCCTGTCCGCCGGGTCGTCGGAAAGCCTCAATGTAAAGGGAGCCTATTTCGAGGTGCTCAGCGACATGCTGGGCTCGCTCGGCGTCATCGTCGCCGCAGGCGTCATCATGCTCACCGGCTGGACGCTGGCCGATCCGATCATCGGCGCTGGCATCGGGCTTTTTATCATTCCGCGCACGTGGATATTGTTGAAGCAGGCAATCCACATCCTGATGGAAGGCACGCCGCCCCAAGTCAATATAGCGCTGCTGGAGCGAAAGTTGCTGGACATTTCCGGCGTGACAGCCGTCCACGATCTTCATGTCTGGACGATAACCTCCGGCATCGACGCCATGAGCTGCCACCTGGTCGTGGCCGACATGGCCCAGGCGCGGATGACGCTTATCAGCGCAAATGAGGCGATGAAGACCGGTTTCGGCCTGACACATGCGACGATCCAGATCGAGGATCAGAACCTGCGTGAGGCTGAGTGCGAATTAAGGCTATAGTGCTAGCAGGGGAAGGCGACTGGACAACCGGCCGGACGAACGCGACGGCGATGGTTGGCGCTGCGGGTGGACGTGCTTGAAGAACGGGCCGGTTTCCCTGGAAATCTTGCCCCGGCGAAAAACGGAGACCGAGATGGGAAAACATGGCCACCATGACCGCGGGTATCGCGATAGTTACTATCGGAGAAACGATCGCGATCCGAAGATGACGGGGGA
Organism: Pseudomonas sp. FSL W5-0299; assembly: GCF_005930655.1. NCBI lineage: Bacteria > Pseudomonadati > Pseudomonadota > Gammaproteobacteria > Pseudomonadales > Pseudomonadaceae > Pseudomonas > Pseudomonas sp. FSL W5-0299. The sequence goes on along the minus strand of NZ_RXHX01000057.1, from coordinate 18,197 downwards.
GCCGGTCGATTATGATGCGCGTCCGAGCCTGCCGAGAAAACTGCCGATGGCTGTCGTTCTTGTCGGCCTCGTTCTGTGGTCGCTTCTCGCCTGGGTCGGTTATGCCCTGGTTGATCCCGTCCTCGGCTGGGTGGCGGCCAATGCCGGCCTCCTGGTGGACGGCGGGAAGGGCCTCGCGACCGGAGCCGGCAAGGAGGTTGGCAGTGTCGTCGATAATCTCAACGTTAGCGGCTTTTTGGGACAAGCCATCGCCTTGCTCCGAGTCATCGTGAAGCCGGCGATTATTGTTCTCTGGGTGATCGGTACCCTTGTCCTCATTGCCGCGCCCGTGATTCTGCCGAGGGTCGGCCGGCTGCTTGGTGGGCGCCGGCACTGATCGCGTCTGCCAACTTCTGCAACCATGACAGCGGCTCGAACCGCATCACCGACTCATTGAGCACCCCGTCGGTCTTTAGGATCTGCTTCAGGGGCGGCATTCTTGAGTGGGGCGAGATAGCGCAAGGTCACATAGGTGACCGCGCTTAGGATCACGGCGATAGCCCATCATGTGTTGAATTGCATCCAAAAATACCCACTTTCAGGGGTAATTTGGCACCAGCCGGTTCATGTTTTTAGCGCTGCAGACGTCTTGGTCAACAAATCCGGCAAGTTGGCCAGGCCCTGCGCACAGGGGCGTACCAGCAGATCGGCGAATTTCTGATGGTGTGGGATCGGCTATTTGGGACGTTCTACGACAGTACAGGAAAGCAGGTCGACGCCAATGTCGGCTTGCGTGAGAGGGACTATCCCAAAGGTTACCTTGGTCAGTTGACCGAACCCTTTGGGCGAGACCGAGCCCGCACATAGCGTAGTGGGCCTCAAAGCTGTAGGCCCCACGCGTTTGCTCGAAGCAGGGTAGGCAGTGGTTGCTTGGGCCTCAACGTGCGACTTTTCTGGATTCTACGCGTGCCCATATAGGAGCTGATGCAGCCTTTGATCATCTACCTATAAACCCCGTCATTTGCAGCTAATGCTGGCCGGGCCGGACAGTCGCAGTTAATCCTGGTCGGAAAACGCCTTGATTGCAGGTCGGCGCGTTTTCAAATGCAGGTCGTTAAACGTAGTAGGGCAATGCTACGAAGTGTCCTATGCGCGCGGTGTTGGCAAAGTGAAGGGGGAGCTATCGCAGGAGGAAGGCGCCAAGCTTCAGAACAGGAAGGTCAACAAAATCTGATGAACGCCGGCCGCTAGAGAGGCCGGTGCGACCATAGAAAAAGGCCGGGATTATTCCTGGTCTTTTTTTAGTCGCTAAATGAACGAGAGCTAGCCCGATGAACGATCAAACCAAGCCTAATGCCACTGAAAACGGCCACGAAGCAATGCACAAGTTAGCCCAATCGGTTCCGGACCGGGCAAGCACGGATTTGCACGGCCCCGATTTCGCGACGCTGACCGAGCTTGAATTAAATCTCTTCCGCGCCCTGCGTGCTGAAGGCCAAAAATTTGGCCTGATCGTGAGCGTTGAGGTTATGGACGACAGTGAGGACATTCAGAGCTAGCGACCGCATCCCCGTCGCAGCAGTCCGACAGGGTGATTTTAGATTTTTGTCGCAGCCCCCCCTTATTTTGGTATTTTTACTGGGTGATGCTCAGATGTTTGTGCGAGCTTTAATGGTGTCAACGCTTTGGCTTGGCAGGTACTGAACAGATCTAGCTCTTGGCGATATGCTGAAGTTTGAATACCCATCAACCCTAATACAGAATGGAATAAGTTGTCATGGGACAGCGATACACCACGTTGTTCCTTCAAACATTGAGGATTGAGGTTTTGACGCGACTGCATGTCTTTGGAGATCCAGAGTATCATGGGGATACTAGTCTGCTCGCTGGGAGCCATGGCATAAGGAAGTCCGTGCAAGTAAAGCCCATTCTCTCCGAGGGACTCACCGTGATCAGAGACATAAAGCATCGCTGTATCAAAACGTTCAGCGTTACGCTTTAGCAGGTCGATCGTTTGCCCAAGTACGTAGTCCGTATAACCAAGACTGTTATCATAGGCACTGACAATGCTTTCGCGCGTACAACGTTCAAGTTGGTTATTGTCGCAAACGGGCCCGAATCGTTCGAACGCTGGTGGATAGCGCTTGAAATAGGATGGGCCGTGACTGCCTTTCATGTGTAGCACCACGATTGAATCCCGCTGCTGTTGATCCAAGTATGCTTGTAAATCTTGCAATAAAATTTCATCGTAACACTCGTCGGCTCTGCATAATCCCAGCGTTTTCTGATTGTTCAATTTTTCATTTGGTACTCGGTCGCAAATACCTTTGCAACCTGAGTTATTGTCTCTCCAAATTACCGATACACCGGCCCGCTGCAATACGTCTAATAGTCCTTCTCTACGCAGCGCCATACCGTCTTTGTATCCTTCTTTACCCACGTCCAGGAACATGCAGGGTAAAGAAACGGCCGTAGCTGTTCCACATGAGCTGACATTGGTAAAACTTAAGACACCACGACTGGCTAATTCCGGATTGGTATCCCGGGTATAGCCATTGAGGGAGAAATTCGCGGACCTAGCGGTTTCACCCACCATCAGTACCGTTAGCCGTGGTTTGCGTACATCAACAGTAGCTTCTTCACGGCGGGCATCAGCACCAATGATTTTTAATTCGGTGGGAACTGCTAGCTGGCGACGCGTATACCCATGGATTGCCGAAACCACATTCGACGGAACCAACATCAATCGGAGTTCGCGATGGTTACGCATCAGCGATGCATAGGATTGATAAAGCGTAAATACGATGATCGCCAAGCAGGTTAGCGCGACCGCCATACCCATCAATCGATGAGCAAGTGCGCGGGACCACGATCGTTGGATCAAACGGACTCGAGTGATAATCAGCAACGGAATAACACCAAAGCCCAGCATCCACAGCAGTAGTTCCCAGTTCAGTAGGTCCATGGCCTCGGAACTGTCCGTTTGCATCACATTCGTTAGCATGCTGTAATCAATTACTATGCCATAGCTATTCATAAAGTAACTCGTTGCTGCCGCAACCAGCAGCACGATAGCTAGCACAGGTTTTATCAAGTGCCCCCAAGCCATCACGCTGAGCAATATGTATAGCCAAATCAACACAAACCAAGGCAGGCTAAGCACGAATATGGTGTTTCCGTCCTGTAGGCCTCCCACGCCTTGCCATACAGCTCGCCAAAATGGCCAGTTACTCAACAATAGAAGCCAAGTTGAAACTGCAAGGATTAACTGGTTACTACCGAGTGTGATTTCCCAACTGCGAATGGGTACTTTGTTATTCATGGGTACTCCGGAATATCTCGACGTATCCAGGCGCGAACTGCCACCGGAGTGTCACTATGTTTTAGGTAAGAAAAAATCGCCAAGGGCGCGGTGCAACTCGTGGATGCACCAGTGACCCTGAACGTTCTGGTCAGCTAGTTGGCGATCCGCGACTAGCCAAACCGCCAGACACCCCAAACTAATGAAAATCTTTTTCATGAGGCAATCCCCCAGTAGTCGTTGAGCTTTTTTCGCAGCACCAACAACGCGGCTGTTTCAGCGAGCGCCTTGTCTTTGCGGCGCAGTTCGCGCTCAAGTTCCTGGATGCGTTTCTTGTCCTTGCGGGCTTGCTCGCGGTCGTCTTTTTGCTGGGCCTTTTCCGATTTCTGGCCGGTGATGAAGGCTTGTCGCCAGGCCGTGATTTGCTCGGGGTAAAGGCCTTTGCGGCGGCAATACTCGCCCAGCTCGATCTCGGACAAACCGGACGCTTCAAGGACGACAGCAAACTTGGTTTCGGCTGACCAGCTCTGAGTCGATTGCTTGTTTTCGGACACTGCATTTCCTTCAGAACTGAGCTGCTTGCGCCAGTTGGACAAAGACATTTCGCTGACCCCTTCGCGCCGGGAGACCTCGGCCATCGACAGGTTCAGCGGGGGAAGCAGCATCTTGAGTAATGCGGCTCTGCGTTCAGGTGAATAATACGGCACGACCAGTCTCTTTCCGCCCCCGATGTGCTTTTTTAGGAAAATTCGGAGAGGCGACAACTATCCTGACACCGGGGGATTTACGCCCCCAAAACGCGCAGCTTGTTTGTTCACTAATAAATATTTGATGGTCTAAAAAACTGCGAGCATCGATTTCAGGCGGCTGGATTCGATCAGAAGTCGACACGTCCGCAGGATCCTATGACGCGTAGATTTTTTGCACGCTCAATGTACTGCTGAGAAGTTATCAGAATGGTGACTGAAGAATTACAAATTTGTTATAAGCCCCTCAGCCGCGGACAATTCGTCTAAGATCTATTTAGTGTGGAAGCTTGTATGTTTTACCTCGATTGCGTAGAGGAGGCTCGAAAAATACGTGATAACTTCTTACTGACTAAAGCCTAAAATGTACGAGTGAAGTTATCTATGCGAGTATAAGGATATTTTATATTTAGTGTCGAGATTTTATAAAAAATGCGTATTTTGATAATAGAAGACGAGCTGAAAACCGCCCATTATTTACACCAGGGGCTGACCGAAAGTGGATTTGTCGTTGATTGCGTCGCCAGCGGAATCGATGGCTTACGCTTAGTCTCCCAACAGGCGTATGATCTTGTAGTGCTCGATGCAAACTTACCGCAACGGGGCGGCTGGGGTCTGCTTGTAAGTATTCGCAAGGTCATTATTGCGCCCATCATGATACTTACCGTTAACGGTAGTCTGGAGGACAAAATCAAAGGATTCGATCTAGGCGCCGACGATTACATGGTCAAACCAATTGAGTTTCCAGAACTGTTGGCCCGAGTACGTACTCTGATGCGTCGCACTGAATTGTCGGCATTGCCCGACGTACTATGTGTCGGCGACCTGGAACTCGATCTGGGTAGACACCGGGTCTTTCGCGCCAGACAGCGGATTGAACTGACCAATAAGGAGTTCGCCTTGCTAGATCTCTTGATGCGCCAGACTGGTACGACGCTGTCGCGCACGCAAATCATGTCCTCTGTCTGGGGGCTGAATGCTGATTGCGACACCAATGTTGTTGAGGTAGCAATGAGAAGGCTTCGGGCCAAGATTGATGATCCTTTCAACAACAAGCTGATCCATACCTTGCGCGGTGTTGGATATGTTCTCGAAACGCGCGATCATTGAGTTCTATTAATTTTTTAAGTTGTGCGCTATAATCGGCATTGAATTTAAATTCAGAATGCACAAATATTTACTCTAAAATTCAGTTCTATTAGATTCCTAATCGTCTCCGGGGTGCGGCGGTACTGCTCATGGCTGATTCTGATACTTCTAAGACTCTGCTATGAGCCTGTTAAACATACTGTGCGCTGACGCTGTCATTGCCTTCAATAATTTTTGCTGAAAGTCGTGGTGATCGCAACGTTGGCAACGCCATGGAAACAAATCAGAAAGCAATGGCCGCCTACGCCGCGCAAAAAAGGCTGGACCGCTCCGGAAGTTCAGAAATACTGCTATAGAATGAAGCTTGATATCGCAAAAGTGGTAAAGTGGTGAGTACGACCCCACCAATTCGCTTTTGCAACATTGTACCTTTTCGAATGACCTATGAGGACTCAGCTGGAAAGTTTCACACTATTGAATACTAAATTATGGGTGTGTGTCGTAACACGCACGAATGAACGGATGACGTGAATAAGGGCTTTTTTTTCTATGGTTGGTGTCACCAGTTGGTGTGTCCATGGATGTTTGGAAAACCCAGCTTGAAGGTCGTGATCTTGCCCGGGCAGCTATTAACTTCTGCGACTCCCTGATGCAAACTCATGATTGATTTCACAATGGCTAAACCAAGCCCGGTACTTCCTTTAGCGCGCGAATGATGAGTGTCAACTCGATAAAAGCGATCGAATAAGTGCGGTAGGTGTTGAGGTTCAATACCTGCGCCTGGGTTGGCTACATGTAGCGAGACTTCTGTGGCATGGACTTCGATGGTGATTGAGATGGCTTGGCCTGCTGGACAATGGCGTATTGCGTTGGACATCAGGTTGGAAATGGCCCGCTGAATCATCAGCCGATCACCAATGGTCGACCCACTGCCCGTAACGCTCAAGCTGACATGTTTCTCTTCCGCCGACAGGGAAAACAGATCGATGACCTTCGAGGCTTCATCCTCCAGCGCAATGGTCTCAAACGGGACCAGCGCAGCGGGATTACTGACCTGCGCTAGGAAAAGCATGTCCGAGACAATCCGGGCTACGCGCCCAAGCTCTTGGGTGGAGGACTCCAAAACCGCTTTGTACTCCTCGGCCGACCTCTCCCGGGACAACGTCACCTGGGCTTTGCCCATCAGGTTGGAAATGGGTGCTCGTAGTTCGTGGGCCAAGTCATCGGAGAACTGCGACAACTGCTGAACATCGCTGTCTAGTCGGTGCAGCATGAAGTTGATGCCATGGGCCAGTTCGCTGAGCTCCTGCGGCATCTTGACCACCGAGAGTCGATGGCTGAGGTCCTGAGCAGAGATCATGGCGGCCACCTTGCGAAACTCCCGCAGCGGCGCGAGCCCCCGTTTTACCACTGCCCAGGCACTGAGGCCGATAAGTAGCAGCAGCAACGGCAAGGCCATGATCGTCGAGCTTAGATATGTGCTGAGCAGCGCTTCATCGTTGGCGCAATCAAGCGACAGCAATACGGCGACATTCGTACCGTTCGGCAAGCGGATCAGTCTGGATGCAGTCAGGAAGTGCCGGCCCTGATCATCGGTGCTTCGGGAGTACGACACCTTGTCGGCGGCAGCCCCTGCCGCCTTCAACTCCACCCTGGGGTCCGTCAAGCCAAAGCCTGACTTCAAGAGCGGCGTCCTCATATTTATCAGGTCATAAATTGTAAGGTTGAGGTGGTCATGCCCCATCACCTGATCCAGCAAAACGTGCGGTTTAATGTTGATGTCGACAGGTTTTTCATACAGCGAAAGACTGTGCTCGATTTGCCGCATTTTCTCGCTCAAGTTGTCTTTTGACAGTTTATCTAACTCATGCGTTAGCGCGAGGAACGCAAGAACCGCCAGAAATAACACCAACAATGCGCCCATAATGCTCACCGCCAAACCCAGCCGCATCGACAGGCTTGCCGACTTCATTCCCGGGCCTCCAGTACATAGCCAACGCCGCGCAGGGTATGGATTAGCTTCTTGTCAAAAGGATCATCAATCTTGGCCCTCAGGCGGCGGATTGAAACCTCGACCACATTGGTGTCGCAGTCGAAGTTCATGTCCCAGACCAATGAAATGATCTGGGTACGGGAAAGCACCTCACCCGACTGGCGCATCAAAAGGTGCAGCAAAGCAAACTCCTTGGTCGTCAGGTCGATGCGCTGCTCGCCCCGGAAGGCCCTATGGCGGCCCTGGTCGAGTTCCAGATCGGCGACTTTCAAGACCTCAGGGATGGAAACTTGTTCGCTGCGACGCATTAAAGTTCGTACCCGGGCCAACAGTTCCGGAAATTCGAATGGCTTGACCAGATAGTCATCGGCACCCAGGTCCAGGCCGCGGATCTTGTCCGCCAGGCGCCCGCGAGCGGTTAGCATCATGACCCGGGTGTTACTGCTTTGGCGCAGTCGCTCGAGCACACCCCAGCCATCAAGTTGTGGTAGATCGACGTCAAGTATTACCAAGTCGTAGGTTTGTTGACGCGCAAGGTGAAGTCCATCCGTACCATTCGCCGCCCGGTCTACTATATAGCCGCTTTCAGTCAAACCCTGATGCAAGTATTCGGCAGTTTTAAGCTCATCCTCAACTACAAGCATTCGCATGGTAGTGCCGCCCTATGTAATATGAATTGAATAATAAAATTTCGAAGTTTATTTAAGTGCCCGACTAAGAAATGATGTAGAACTATTCGATCATAAAAATCTCAAAACCGCGCATTGCTCAAGTGGTCAGTATCAAGCCTGAAGCTGCTACAGGGTCAACAGGAGGAGGACATTTTACGATAAAAGTATTTGCGACTATATGTCGCAGGCATGTTAATGCGCGACTCCCGTACATTTATTTCAGCCAGAAGCCAAGCTCCGCTCGGCTGATATCTATGAGGAATCGTTTCGAAGTGTTACAGCGCAGATAGTCAATTTAATGCTGCACGCATTTTTTGGGGGAGACTGGCAGGATGTACCAAAGGGAGTTGATCTCGCTTTGCGATTTGTAAGTACCCCGCGCTATCTATGCTCTATGGATTTTCGGAGTCGCGTTCTTAGACTATTGTTTGTCGTGATTTTAGTTACGGCTTTACTAAAATCACTCCCTTGGTTTTTGGGCTTTTAAGTTGCTTTGTGCATTATATTTTGGAAATGCAAGTCGAAAAACTGTCAGATGGCCCGGCATACTATGGACATCTGCCGTTCCCTGATGGAGGCTCATGATGGATCGGACAATGGCCAACCCTAATCCAGTACCACCTTCAGCTCGTGAGCGACTGTTATCCACACGATAGAAACGATCGAAAATATGGAACAAATGCTGGTGCTCAATTCCTACCCCAGGATTACTTATTGATAGGGAGACTTTTTCAGATTGCGCTTCAATCGCTATAGCAATGGACTGCCCTGCTGGGCAGTGACGAATGGCATTTGATAAAAGATTGGAAATAGCCCGCTGAATCATGAGTCGGTCACCTAGAACTTTTCCCCAACCGCTGACAGTTATACCAACACTCTTTTCCTCAGCCGATAGAGAGAAAAGGTCAATGACTTTTAGCGCTTCATCCTCTAGTAAAATGCTTTCAAACGGCACGAGTGCGGCCGGATGACTTACTTGGGCCAAGAAAAGCATGTCTGAAACAATTCTAGTGACTCGCCCTAGTTCCTCGGTGCATGACTCTAAAACAGCCTTGTACTCTGTTGCCGGGCGTTCTCGAGAAAGAGTTACCTGTGCTTTCCCCATAAGGTTCGTAATCGGTGACCGCAACTCGTGCGCCAAGTCATCAGAAAATTGCGATAGTTGTTGAACTCCGCTATCAAGACGGTTCAGCATGAAGTTTATGCCATGAGCAAGCTCACTGAGCTCTTGGGGCATATTGACAACGGAGAGCCGATGACTTAAATCCTGGGCCGATACCATTGCTGCAACTTTACGGAATTCCCGGAGAGGGGATAAGCCACGTTGCACAATAGCCCAAGCGCTGATACCAATCAGAATCAACAACAGTGGAACCGCTACAATGGTTGAACTCAAATAGGAGCTCAATAGCGTTTCATCATTCGAGCGATCAATAGAAAGCAAGACCGATACGAACTCACCATCTTTTAATTTCATGAGTTTAGAGGCTGTGAGGATGTGGCCTCCGGTCTCCTCGGCTGGGGAATAGTACGACAACTTATTGCTGACGGCTATTCCGGTTTCATTCGTAGATACTTCAGGTATATCTGCTCCAAAACTCAGGAGAGGTTTACTCATATTGTCATCATCAAAGATGGTCAGGTTAAGATTGTCGTGCCCCAGCACTTGATCTAATAGCACATGAGGTTTTAAACTCATGTCACGGGCACTGATATCCATCAGTAAACTGTGCTCAATCTGACTCATCTTCTTTTCTAAGCTATTTTTTGCGCGTGAATCAAGTTCGTGGGTAAGCGCTAAAAAAGCCAGTATCGCTAAAAACACTACTAGTACTGCTCCCATAATGCTAACTGCCAACCCCAGCCGCATCGACAGGCTGACCTGCTTCATTTTCTCGCCTCCAGTACATAGCCTACGCCGCGGAGGGTATGGATTAATTTAGTTTCAAATGGATCATCTATTTTAGCTCTTAATCTTCGTATCGAAACTTCGACTACGTTGGTGTCGCAATCAAAATTCATGTCCCAAACTAAAGAGATGATTTGAGTGCGAGATAACACCTCTCCAGATTGACGCATCAACAGATGGAGCAGCGCGAATTCTTTTGTCGTCAGATCTATGCGTTGTTTTCCGCGGAATGCGCGATGCCTGCCTTGATCGAGTTCAAGATCAGCAACTTTTAATACCTCTGGAACTGGAATATGTTCGCTGCGGCGCATTAACGTGCGTACTCTTGCAAGCAACTCTGGGAATTCAAATGGCTTGACCAGATAGTCATCGGCCCCCAGATCCAATCCTTTGATTTTATCTTCCAGGCGTCCTCGTGCAGTCAGCATCATTACCCTGGTACTACTAGTCTGCCGAATATTTTCAAGAACGTCCCATCCGTGCATCTGAGGGAGATTTACGTCAAGTAATACCAGATCATAATTTTGCTGACGTGCCAGATGGAGACCATCAGCCCCTGTCGATGCGCAGTCTACAATATAGCCACTTTCAGTCAGACCTTGATGTAAGTACTCAGCAGTCTTTGGCTCGTCCTCTATCACAAGGATACGCATAGGAATTCACCCTCTATTAAGTGTTTCGAAATGTTTTATGTTCGCAGAACCTGATTTAAAAATTTTATTCATCTGTTATAAGCTCGGTTCTGGCTACATCTTTAATTGCTGGGAAACATAGGAGTCTTAAAATTTTTCAAGGTTTTTCATGCGGATTTCGCCTCCTAAAGTACTAGGGCCGTCTGCCTTTTTTTGTTTAGGGTTGTTGCGTGGCGCGAGCACTTATTGGACTTAATCCTAATGCATTAAGTGAGGCTTATCCGCTAGATAACGTATTTGTAATTTTTCAGTCACCTTGTTGATAGGTGCGCAGATTTATATTTGCCTCATGGGAAATTCTTTTTGTTTTAGTTTTAAAGGTTTTAAGGAATGATGGAATTACTTCGGTGTAGAAAGCTTATTGCTCACCCAATCACGCACAAGACCATGCTAAGAGCAGGTCTCATTTCGATCCTTGCGCTTTTGACTAGTCCTTTGTTTGCGGCGACCGCTCAAATGCTCACAATGGATCAGGCGCTTGAAACTGCTTTTGCCAACAATCCTGATCTGGCTGCAGCGCAGTGGGAGACTGGTATTGCTCAGGGAGAGCGACAGCAGGCAGGGTTGATCCCTAACCCTGAGGTTTCCTGGGAGGCTGAAGATACTCGGCGAAACTCGCGCACTACGACGGTAATGATCAACCAGCCGATCGAGCTTGGCGGTAAGCGCGGGGCTAGGATCGAAGTGGCCAGTCGAGCTCAAGACGCGGCCGGGATTGAATTGGAACGCAAACGCAATGTTCTGCGTGCCGATGTCATTCAGGCGTTTTACAGCTCCTCGACGGCTCAGCAAAGGCTGCTGTTATCACGTCAATCAATTGAGCTCGCCGAGCGCGGTTTGCGTGTAGCGCAAGGTCGCATCAAGAGTGGTAAATCCTCACCCGTTGAAGGTACTCGCGCAGAGGTTCAGCTATCAGAAGTGCGTCTGGAGCTGAGGCGGGCTGAGCGGGATGAGGCCAGTGCCTACCAGCGACTCGCTCAGGTCATGGGCGCGCCTTTGCCTGCATTCGTGTCTGTGGGTGATCCAGGCCGGTCGATACCAACCGTACCGGATTCGTCACTGCTGCTTAATCGCATAGGTGAAACCGCGGAACTACGATTGGCAAAACTGCAAATAGATCAGCGGGAAGCCTCCCTTGGCCTGGAGAAGGCTCAGCGAATTCCCGACCTCACCGTGAGTATCGGGAGCCAATACGACGAGCGCGAGCGCGAGCGGGTGAATGTCGTGGGGCTGTCTATGCCCATCCCGTTATTCAATCGTAACCAGGGCAATGTACTGGCAGCTGCCCGCCGAACTGATCAGGCCCGCGACCTTCGCAATGCCAGTGAGTTACGCCTGCGCACAGAAATCCAGACCACCCTGGATCAGTGGGTGACGGCTAACACTGAAGTCGCGTCGTTCAATCAAACCATCCTGCCTGCCGCGCAAAGTGCCGTCGACACCGCTACCCGAGGTTTCGAAATGGGCAAGTTTAACTTCCTCGACGTACTCGATGCTCAGCGCACCTTGATTAGCGCCCGCACGCAATACATCCAGGCTATCGCCGAGGCGACAGACGCCTGGGTGCGCATCGAGCGAATTTTCGGAGATGTCGCCCTTCTCACTCGCACTCCGTGAATTTCATATAACGCTTTTTTTACCGCTGCTCAGCATCGCAATACCACGGTAATCCGTGACTGCCGACTGGGCTGCGCAGGGAGTTTCCATGGATAAAAAACTAATTCTCGTCACTGCACTGACCTTGACGGTGGGTATAGGCATCGGCTCGTTGTGGATGGGCAGCCCATCGGTGCTCTCAGCCGAGGCTCAGGCTCAGGCTCAGGAGGGCAAAGGCCATGACGATCACGGCGATGAAACTACTGGCAAGAAATCGGCCGAGGGCGAACACGTCGAAGGCGAAGCGGAAGAAGGTCACTTGACTCTGAGCGAAGAGCAGATCAGCTCAGCCGGCATCCAGTTGGTCGAAGCCAAGGCGCAGAGTATTAGCCTTTCATTGCCCTTTCCTGGAGAAATCCGTTTTGATGAAGACCGCACTGCGCATGTGGTGCCCCGCGTACCCGGTGTCGTCGAGTCGGTCCATGTCAATCTTGGTCAACCGGTGAAAAAAGGCCAGTTGCTGGCCGTGATCGCCAGCCAACAAATTTCTGATCAGCGTAGTGAACAAGCCGCGGCGCAACGTCGTCTTGAGTTGGCCCGTACTACCTACGAGCGAGAGCGACAGTTATGGCAGGACAAAATCTCTGCCGAACAGGATTTCCTGCAAGCCCGCCAGGCTTTGCAAGAAGCCGAAATCGCCCTCAGCAATGCTCGACAAAAAATCAGCGTACTCAGTGGCAGCTCGGTCACCAGCGGGGGTAACCGATATGAATTGCGTGCGCCGTTTGACGGGGTTGTCGTTGAGAAACACTTGGGCCTCGGTGAGGTTGTCAGCGAAACCACTAATGCCTTCACCCTCTCCGACTTGTCGCGTGTGTGGGTGACCTTTGGTGTCTCGCCAAAGGATTTAAACAAGGTACTGGTGGGCAAGTCGGTCACGGTCAGTGCGCCGGAACTGAATGCCGAAGTCACTGGAACCGTGGCCTATGTAGGCAGTTTGTTGGGCGAGCAAACTCGTACAGCCACGGTCCGCGTGACCTTGGCCAATCCACAAGGTGCATGGCGTCCCGGGCTATTCGTGACCGTGCAGGTTGACACTGATACTCGGCAAACAAAGGTCGCAGTACCAGAAGCGGCTATCCAGACGGTCGAGGACAAGCCAACTGTTTTCGTTCGAACGGACGACGGGTTTAAGGCTCAGCCAGTGGAGACAGGCGGCCGTTCAGCAGGTTTGGTCGAGATCACGGAGGGCCTGGAGCCCGGTGTTCAAGTCGCCGCTGCCGGCAGTTTCATTCTGAAATCAGAACTGGGTAAAGCCTCGGCTACACACGCCCACTGATCCGCCACTTCCACGAGAAGGTTCTCATGTTCGAACGCCTGATCCAATTTGCCATCGAGCAGCGCATCATCGTGCTGCTTGCGGTTCTCCTCATGGCCGGCCTCGGTATAGCCAGCTACCAGAAGCTGCCGATCGACGCCGTTCCCGATATCACCAACGTCCAGGTGCAAATCAACACGGGCGCAGCAGGTTTTTCACCACTGGAAACCGAGCAGCGCATCACGTTTCCCATCGAAACTGCAATGGCTGGTTTGCCGGCTTTAGAACAAACTCGCTCGCTGTCACGCTCGGGTTTGTCGCAAGTCACAGTGATCTTCAAGGAAGGCACTGACCTGTTCTTCGCCCGGCAATTGGTCAACGAACGGTTGCAGGTGGCCAAGGAGCAACTGCCCGAGGGTGTGGAAGCCGTCATGGGGCCGATCTCAACCGGTCTGGGTGAAATTTTCCTGTGGACGGTCGAGGCTGAAGAAGGTGCCGTCAAGGAGGACGGCAGTCCCTATACACCGACCGACCTGAGGGTGATCCAAGACTGGATCATCAAGCCTCAGCTGCGCAATGTTCCCGGGGTCGCCGAAATTAATACCATTGGCGGGTTCGCCAAGGAGTACCAGATTGCGCCCGATCCAAAACGCTTGGCGGCTTACAAGCTGACTCTGACTGACCTTGTAACAGCGCTGGAGCGCAACAACGCCAACGTCGGTGCCGGTTACATCGAGCACAGTGGCGAACAGTTACTGATTCGCGCACCTGGCCAAGTAGCGACCACCGACGATATCGCCAATATCGTCATGGCCAACGTCGATGGCACGCCTATCCGCGTCAAGAACGTCGCAACCGTGGACATCGGCCGTGAATTGCGTACGGGGGCCGCGACCGAAAACGGTCGTGAAGTGGTGCTCGGCACAGTGTTCATGCTGATCGGTGAGAACAGCCGCACCGTGGCCCAAGCCGTTGCCAGCAAGCTTGAGCAAATCAACCGCTCACTGCCAAAAGGGGTGGTGGCAGTCACCGTCTATGACCGTACCAATTTGGTGGACAAGGCAATTGCCACCGTTAAGAAGAACTTGATTGAAGGTGCGATCCTGGTAATCGCGATTCTGTTCCTGTTCCTTGGCAACATTCGCGCGGCTCTGATCACTGCCATGGTGATCCCGCTCGCGATGCTATTCACATTCACTGGCATGTTTACCAACAAGGTCAGCGCCAACCTGATGAGCCTCGGAGCGTTGGACTTCGGCATCATCGTTGATGGCGCGGTGGTCATTGTCGAAAACGCCATCCGTCGTCTGGCCCATGCACAGCAACACCACGGACGCATCCTCACCCGCTCCGAACGCTTTCACGAAGTGTTCGCGGCGGCCAAGGAAGCACGCCGACCGCTGATTTTCGGCCAGTTGATCATCATGGTCGTGTACCTGCCGATTTTTGCCCTCACCGGCGTCGAAGGAAAAATGTTTCACCCCATGGCGTTTACTGTGGTGATCGCCTTGCTCGGCGCGATGCTGTTGTCGGTGACCTTTGTCCCGGCGGCGATTGCGATGTTCGTCACCGGTAAGGTGAAGGAAGAAGAGAACATCATCATGCGTGGCGCTCGTCGGGTGTATGCCCCGGCGCTGGAATGGGTCATGGGCCATCGATCATTGGCATTCGCCATAGCACTAGGCGTGATTGCAGTGTGCGGTGTGGTCGCCAGTCGAATGGGCAGCGAGTTTGTGCCGAGTCTCAGTGAAGGGGATTTCGCGTTGCAAGCATTGCGTGTACCAGGTACCAGCCTGACGCAATCGGTAGAAATGCAGCAACGTCTTGAAAACCTTGTGTTGGCAAAGGTACCTGAGGTCAAGCGTATGTTTGCTCGTACTGGTACAGCAGAAATTGCCTCCGATCCAATGCCACCCAACATCTCTGACAGCTATGTGATGCTCAAGCCGAAGAATCAATGGCCTGATCCGAATAAATCCAGGGAGGCGTTGATAGCCGATATCCAAAAAGCTACAGCTGGAATGCCCGGAAGCAACTATGAGCTTTCTCAGCCTATTCAATTGCGTTTTAACGAGCTGATTTCAGGTGTGCGCAGTGATGTGGCAGTGAAGGTCTTCGGTGATGACATGGCGGTCCTTAACAGCACCGCTGCAAAAATTGCTGCGTCCATGCAGAAGATCAATGGTGCCTCCGAGGTCAAAGTCGAGCAAACATCGGGGCTGCCGGTGCTGACCATCAACATCGACCGCGACAAAGCCGCGCGTTACGGACTGAACGTTGGCGACGTACAAGACACCATTGCGGTGGCGGTTGGTGGTCGTCAAGCCGGTACGATGTATGAGGGAGACCGCCGATTCGATATGGTAGTGCGTTTATCCGACGCCATGCGTAAGGATCTCGAGGGATTGTCCACACTGCTAATCCCGGTACCGGCGCTGCTTAACAGCAATGCCGATCAGATCGGGTTTATTGCCCTTTCAGAAGTGGCGAGCCTCGATCTGGTGCTGGGACCTAACCAGGTCAGTCGGGAAAATGGTAAGCGTCTGGTGATCGTCAGCGCCAACGTGCGTGGGCGGGATATCGGCTCATTTGTACAGGAGGCCAGCAGCGCCATTGATAAAGAGGTGCAGATCCCGGCCGGTTATTGGACCAACTGGGGTGGGCAGTTCGAGCAGCTCCAATCCGCTGCCAAGCGACTACAGATTGTCGTCCCGGTGGCCCTGCTCATGGTGTTCGCACTCTTGTTCATGATGTTCAACAACCTCAAGGATGGCCTATTGGTGTTCACCGGTATTCCATTCGCGTTGACGGGCGGAGTCATGGCGTTGTGGTTACGTGACATTCCACTGTCGATCTCGGCGGGTGTGGGTTTTATCGCATTGTCGGGCGTAGCGGTGCTGAACGGTCTAGTGATGATTGCTTTCATCCGCAACCTTCGAGAAGAGGGACATTCGTTGAGTTCCGCAATCAATGAAGGGGCTCTTACCCGGTTGCGCCCAGTGTTGATGACAGCTCTGGTGGCCTCTCTTGGCTTTATTCCGATGGCGCTGGCCACCGGAACGGGGGCAGAGGTCCAGAGACCCCTGGCTACCGTAGTGATCGGGGGCATCCTATCCTCAACTGCGTTGACCCTGCTGATATTGCCTGCGCTTTATCAATGGGCGCACCGCCGAGACGAGGAAGAAGCCGAAGACGATAAAATAGAAGCCGTATAATTCTTTAGTTTTAAAAGCCCACTATCGAGATTCGATAGTGGGCTTTTTTATGTGAGCTACATAACGAATCTGTAATCTTGGCGCCACCGTGTTGATAGGTTCGAATTGATACCCTACTAGCGTTAACTATATGAGGTGTCAGTATGAAAATTGCTCAAATCTGCGCTCTTGCGGGTGCTTTAATCCTTTCTTCAGTTGCTTTGGCCGAAGGCGGCGGGGACAGAACCTTCGAAAAAATGATGGCCGCCAAGGACGTGGCAATGGAGAAGTACGCAGCTAAAGAAGGAAAGAGTGAGCCCGTGGTGTCAAGTGATGCTAAAGATGAGACAGGTGAAATGTAGTGGTACTGCGTATAAAAAAACCGCTTCCGGTTTCCGGTGGCGGTTTTTTACGGCTTTATTACACATTCGTAACCTAGGCGCTATGCCATCGCAATGTTCGAATTGATATCCTTGTAACAGTTAATATATGAGGTACTAGATATGAAGTGCATGAACATTGTTACTTTCGCTGGAGCTCTGACGTTATCCTCTCTCGTATTGGCGGAAGGGGGAGGAGACAAAGCCTTTGAAAAAATGATGGCGGCTAATGCTAAAGCCATGGAGCAGTATGCAATTAGCCAGGGGAAAAGCGCCCCTGTGGCGAAAGAATACGAGTACGGGATGAAGGTGGATGTTGTAAAGGTGATCAGTGTGGTGCGGCCTGCAAAAGTCTGCGCAGTGGTGCCCGCCGCAATGACCTATGAAGATTCAAAAGGGCAGCTAAATACAATTAGGTACACTGTGGCTGGAGAGTGTCGCCAACGAGGTGGCTAGCAGCTATGCTGCTGTCAGAGGGATTCATAACGCTCAATTAACCTCAACAGTTAGAGGGGTCGGGCGTTTTTTATATGCTCGTGTTTTAACCGATCGAGTAGGAGGCGGATTTACATCCGCCGTCCTCTCACACCACCGTACGTACGGATCCGTATACGGCGGTTCAAGCTATGCGGTTAAGCCGGTTTATCGTATCCAGTACCGAGACTAGTCCAAGTTGATCCCATAGTTTCTTCGGCAATGCCTGATTCATATGAGATGCCCCTGAGCTCCACCATGGGCCACGACCATTGAACGCTGATATGCAGGCGCGCGCTTCGCTAAGCCCCAGGCGCATCAAGTTACGCGCCCTCGTTGAGGGCTGCTTCCATTGACGCCAGACGACGCAGCGAAGCTTGCGACGCACCCAGCCGTCAATTTCCTCAAGTGGCCGTTTGCTTTGACTTAGCTTGAAGTAGCCTGCCCAGCCACGCAGCACTGGGTTTATCCGCTCGATGACACTCGCCATCTTGTGGCCCCGCGCTCCGCGCAGCAGCTCTCTGAGCCGGTCGCGCAAGCGACGCAAGCTCATCGTTGCCACTCGTAAGCGTGGCTGTCGATGCCAGCTCATCCCATAGCCCAAGTAATCACACATCCACGACCCGGCTACTCGGCTCTTTTCCCGGTTCAGCGTCAGTTTCAGGCGCTGCCTCAGGAATCGCTCAACGCTGGCCATCACCCGCTCACCTGCGCGACGACTGCGCACATAAATGTTCGCATCGTCGGCATAGCGTACGAAACGTAAGCGCTCCATGAACCCCGCATTCAAAGTTACCACCTGATCCCAGACGCGGTGCCCCGTATATTTCTCTACCTGTGGCACATAAATAGCTC
>NZ_RXHX01000056.1:0-24719 GCF_005930655.1 Pseudomonas sp. FSL W5-0299 | reverse complement strand
CACATCGAGAGGAGGTCGAAGCGAAGCCGACCGGAGGCGATGCCCCCAGATGAATGCCGGAGCGAGGGTACGCCGAGCCCAGGCGAGGGGCCGGACGTTGGGGCGAAGACCTTTGCTTCCTTTGGGGCGTTTGCCAAAGGGAGTCGCCGTAAGGGCGAAACCATAAGCAGCCGTTACCGCAGCAATGGATATGTACTCAGTCAACAAGAACCAGGTCGGCCCGAAGGCCGCCTCGGCTCACTCTTCCTCACCCTCAGGCACAACCTTGTTCTGGGTCAGGTAACGATCCAGCGTCGCATTGTTGTCAGGTGAAGAATTATCCCCCGCCACCTGCCACAAACGCCGTTCGATCCCCTGGGCCAACAGGTGCCCGACAGCCGCCTCGATCGCCGACAACACACACAACTGCGCCGGCTCGTTCGTGGTGTACCCGACCTCAGCCTCAAGCAACTTCTTGAACTCGATAAACTTGAACACCCCGGCACTGCGGCCCACGGAATAAATCGTCTTGCTGGTCATCACATTCGCCAGCACCTGCCCACTGCGTACATCCACCGCCCGCAGGTTGACCGTGACCTGATCTATCCGATACTCCCGGGAAATATCGATCCCCAGGTAGCGCGCCCCTTCCCCGCCACTGCGCACATTGGTGTCGTAGGCGATGATGCCGCCTTCGAGCATCATGTTCGCCGCTTGCAGCGGTGGCAGCTCGCCCTGAATGTTCACCGGCGTATTGGGCTTCTTCTGCGAGGCGCGGATGATCTTGCGCTCGGTCAGCAGGTTTTGCAGCCCTTCACGTTCCAGCACCACAAACCAGCCGCTGGCCTGCAACGCATCCATCAACATGCTCGCCGCGCCCTGGGTCACGCTGGTCGAAAACGAACTGGCCGGGGTCGGTTTGTACTGCCCGGTCTGGTCCCGGAAGCCGTACACCACCGCCATCAACCGGCCCTTGGGTCGTGGCATGTTGATCAAGTCGTAATAGGTCGACGCCCGGGGTGTCAGGGTCGGTGATTCGGTGTCCTGCTCGGCACCCACGTTCTCGCGCAAACTGCACCCTTGCAATGCCGCCAACATCAGCCCCAGCGCTATTATTTTTTTCATGTCCGTCTCTCCCCATCAACCCTGATCCCCGTCAAGGGGCGAGGCCATTCACCTGGATTTCCGAAATTTCACCGGTCGCTCGGTCGGTCACTTCAATGGTCAGTGCACCGGAGTCGTCGACGACGTTGACGATAAAGGCGTCGGTGGACAGGCTCCCGGTGTTGCCCGTGGAGATGTTGTCCAGCAACTGCCCCAGCAGCCGCGACTGCAACTGGCTGGTGAAGCGTTCGAGGGCCGAAGTCCCGGCCACAGACGTGCGGTTTTTCAGGTCAGGATCGTCGTAGTCGTTTTGTGCCTGGGCGTTGTTCAGCAACCAGGTGCCATTCAACGGGTTGCCGCCGAACGAAGGGTTGATGGGCGTGTAAACCAGCTCCGTGGCCTGCACCAGGCTGCAACTGCCCAGCCCGATCAACCAGAGCCCGAGGTTCCGTGAGACCGTTGTCGTTTTCATAATTCGTCCCTCTCAAGGTCCGTAGTGTCCTGCAACAAGGCTTCCAGCTTGCGCTGGACAATCTGTCCGCGAACCCAGTCGGCGGCGTCATAGGCCTCGTCCTTGAGTTCCACGGTGTTCGGCGGCAGGAAG
Source organism: Pseudomonas sp. FSL W5-0299 (assembly GCF_005930655.1). Lineage (NCBI taxonomy): Bacteria > Pseudomonadati > Pseudomonadota > Gammaproteobacteria > Pseudomonadales > Pseudomonadaceae > Pseudomonas > Pseudomonas sp. FSL W5-0299. The sequence continues at coordinate 23,032 of NZ_RXHX01000056.1, read as the reverse complement.
CGTCGATAAACCAGTCGCTGCTGATATTCCACGGTCACCAGGCTGCCCCAGCGTGCCGAAGGTCGTTCGCGTACCACCAGGTTGAAATCCATCGGGCTGGTGGCACGCAGGCGTTCACTGAACGAGTAGTAAAAGTCGTGGCCGATGTGCGAGATCGTGTCATCGACGATAAAGCCCAGCATCTCGTCCTCCTCGCCGGCGCTGGCGAACGTCGCCACGCACGCGAGGATCAGGGCCGGCAGCCAGTGGCGGTTCATGGCGACACCGCCTGAGGCGATCCGGCCTGGTTTTTCACCGGCCCCGAAGCACCATCGAGGAAGGCTTTCTCGGCCACGAACTGCCAGTCCTTGTAGCTCGCCATGCCGGTGAAGTCCGACCACTGGCTGGGAAAATCCGACTGCTTCAGCGGCAGGTCCGTGGAAGGACTGCTGAGGCCGGTGATGCGTCCGTCGAACCCACGCATCAGCGTCCATTCACCGCCGCCGATCGGGTCCGGGTAGAGCTGGCGAATGTGATGTTTAGGCGTTGGAAAACGCTCGTCCTGCAACAGGTCTTCAAGTTCTTTCGGGTACTGCGCCAGCCCCGGAGAACTGCGGTAATAACTGCGCAACGCCTGGGCGTATTGCGTGCCGACCCACAGCAACTGACGTTCGCGATCACGGCGCGAGGCGGTTGACCACAACTCGCCGGCACTGGCCAGGCCCATGCCCATCAACATGATCAGAAACAGCACGCCCAGGTACGTGAACCCGGCCTCGTCGGCGGGCTTACCACTCGGAATAAAGGCTGCCATCACGCGCCCTCCCTGTGGCACCGCTTTTGATATCGGCGACCCCGCCCGGTACGCCGTCAGGCGGCGCGACCAGCACCCAGAGGTCCTTGCGTTCGGAAATCGGGTCCATCGGCGGGTTGCGCAAGTAGCGCTGCTCCACCAGTTGTTCCAGGGAATCGGGATAGCGCCCGGTGTCGCCGTAATAGTGATCCAGGGCTTCGCGCATGGCCGACAGGCTCTGGCGCAGCGTGGTTTCTTTCGAGGCCTCGAGGCTGTTGAAATAACGTGGCAAGGCGATGGTCATCAGGGTCGCGATGATTGCCATGACCACCATCAGCTCCAGCAGGGTAAAACCCTTTTCCCGACGCATGATTCACCACTCCTTGTACGCGATGCCGTTGAGACCCTTGCCGCGTGCATGGGAGTAAACGTCAAAGACGTCTTCGCCCTCCCGCGGGTTCTGAGCCGTACTGTCGTAAGAGCGCAAGCCCCAACCACCTTCATCGTCACGCTTGACCGGCGTCAGCGGGTCATGGGGCACGCGCCGTAAAAAGTAGAACTTGGCACCCTTGGCGCTGCGCACATCACGCACACCTTCCACCAACACTTGCAGGTTCGGTGGATAGCCGCTGCTGTTCAGCGACTTCTCGATGTAACCGGCGTCGAAGGCGCGTTTGTAGGCGTCGATGGCGTCGCGGATCTGGTACAGCGCCGCACGCAATTCCTGCTCTTTGCCCCGGCGCACCACGGTCTCGGTCAGCGGCGCGGCCATGCCGGCCAGCAGGCCGATCAGGGCCAGCGTCACCACGACTTCGATCAAGGTAAAACCACGTTGCGAGGCGTTCATGATCAAGGCTTCTCGACGACAACAGTGGTGGAATTGACCGCAACCGGCCGATCGATGTGTTCATTCTGAATCGGCGCCTGCATCCGGCGGTCAGGCGCCTGGATGTGCATGCTGGTTTCGGTGCCGGTGGGGAATTCCATGTCCGACGGGCTCTGGTACGGCAGGTTGCGCACGATGCGCGGGGTGATGGAGAGCACCAGTTCCGATTTGCCGACGGTGTCCTTGTTGCTGCCGAACAACCGGCCAAGACCGGGAATGTCGCCCAGGCCCGGAATCTTGTTGCCGGTGGCGCCATGGTCGTTACGCACCAGGCCAGCAAGGATCTGGGTTTCGCCGTCATGCAAGCGCAGCGTGGTTTGGGCATTGCGGGTGTCGACCTGAACCGGAATCGTGCCTTGGCGGGTCGGTTCCAGTGGCGTGGCGTTACTGACTTCGAGTGCGATCTTGATCGCCACTTCGTTGTTCAGATGGATGGTCGGCTGCACTTCGAGCTTCAGACCGACGTCCAGGTAGGTGACGCTTTCAGTGATCACCGGACCTTGGGTCGACGGCACGGAGGTGGCGCTGATGATGGGCACACGCTGACCGATGTGGATGCGCGCCTGTTCACGGTTGCTCACGCGAATCACCGGGCTGGCCAGGGTGTTGATGTCGTTGTCCTGGGCGTTGATCTTGGCCTGAGGCGACGGCGAGATAGTGATCCGGCTGGAGTTGATGCCTTTGAGTTGATCGAGCAGGGTCACGGCCGAGCCGTCGCTGTTGACCACGCCGAAGGTGTTCGGCCATTGCAGTCCCAGGTCGAGAATCCGCTGAGTCGCGACTTCCATCACCTCCACTTCCAGCACCACTTCAGGGTTGGACTGGTCCTGCGACTGCAAGAGTTTTTCGGCCATGCGTATGGCGTCTTCGGTGTCGCGCATGGTCAGGGTGTTGAGGCGTTCATCGACGAACACGTCACGGGTCTTGAGCATGGTCTTGATCATGTTCAGCGCGGTGTTGGCATCGATGCTGGTCAGGTAGAACGTGCGCATCACCAGCTCTTGATAATCCTTGAGCTTCTGCGGCGAGTCCGGGTAGATCAGCAAGGTGTTTTCATTCACCACTTTCTGATGCAGCTGGTTCTGTTGCAGCAGCAGTTCCACGGCGTCTTCGATGCGCACGTCACGCACGAAGATGGTGGCTTTCATGTCGGGGCGCAGATCCTTGTCGAAGATGAAGTTCAAACCGGCGACCTGGGACAGCACTTCGAAGATGGTTTTCAGGTTGGCGTCGCGAAATTCCAGGGTCACCGGCCGGTCGAGACGGGTGCGCAGTTGCGGATAAGGAATCACGTTGCGGCTTTGCACCAGACGAATATTGTCTTGCAACTCCAGGGCACCGCCATTCTTGGGGTCCAGTTCGAGGATCTGTTTCACCTGACGGTCGGCGCCGTAGATGTCGCCGCGACGCAGGTCACCCCGGGCCAGTTCGAGTTTGTCATCAAGACTGCGCATGTGCTCTAGCTGGCGCATTGAATCCTGGGCGCGGCGGTTGTTGGGTTCAATGGTCAACACCCGGCCATACTCCAGACGGGCCGAAGCGAAATCACGCTGGGCGCGATCCATGTCGGCCTGGGTCAACAATGCCGTCACGGCACGGGCACGGCCGCTGGTCAGGGCCAGGTGCAGCTCGGTATCCCGAGGGTTTTCCTTCAGCCCTTCCTCAATACGCGCCAGGCCGGCTTCGTACTGCCCCGACTCCATCAGGTCGGTTGCTTCCTGCTTGGCCACCTGCGCCGAACTGCACGCAGCCAGCCCTGCGCATATACAAAGATTCATCAACAAACGGGAACTGTTCATTGCGTGCTCCCCACAGACAAGGTCTGGGACAAATGCAGAGGCAGGTAGACAAAGCTGAGTTCCACATCGGAAATCCCCTCGATCCGCCAGGTGTCGTCGATCACATCCCCTTTGCGCACGACGTATATTTTCTCGCCGTTCTGCAAAAACACTTGCAGGTCGGAACGGTCATTGAGCTTGCCGACGAACTGGAAAGGCATCGGCGGTACGCTGGGGACTGGCACCACCGGGGTCTGGTTGACGGGTTGTTCGGTGACGCTGGCCAGCATCGGTGCAGCCTTCCAGCTGCGGGCGGCGAACAGATCGCCGGACGGGCTCAGGTCCTTGATCACCGCGGGTTTGCCACTGGCTGAAGCGGCCGGCAGCGTGCCGCGAATTTTGCTTTTGGCGGGCGTGGCAGCGGTCGCAACCGACGCCTCGCCTTCGTCCGAAGGCATGAAGTAATCAGGCCCCCAGGTCAGCGCCGCAGCTACGCCGAAGAACGCCACCCAGCCCACTACGCGTTTGGTATTCATCATGACCTCGACAGGTAAAGGGTCATGCGGATTCGCCCGGTCAGGTCGGTGTCGGCGATTTTTTTACGCTGAAACTCCACGTCCTCCACCACCACGGCCGGCAACTGGCCGAGCAACGCGTGCAGGAAGCGCCGCAGTTGCGGGTAGCTGCCCCGCACCGGCAGCAGAATCTGATAACGGGCCAAGTGGGTCTTGGGGTCGATGCCCAATGAATATTCACCGCGCGCCAGGGTGATGTGTTCCTGGGCCGCCAGCGCGTAGATCTTGTCGATGGCCACCGTGGCTTGGGGCTGCGACGGCAGTTTGCTGCGGAAGTCGTCGAGCTGACGTTGCGGCACCACCGGGGCGGCGACACTGCCGTCTTCAACCTTGGCCAGGTACTCGCCGGCTTCGCGGGTCTGCTGGCTGAGGGTTTGCAACGAATTCCAGTCCGGCATCAGGCCACCCAGTGCCCAGGCCAGCGCCAGCAGCAACATCGCCAAGCCTGCCAGGCCGGGCATACCCAGGCCTTGCAGGTATTCGTGGACGATCAATCTAGGGATTCGCATCGCCGATCTCCCAGCTAGCCGACAGGTTGAATTGCACCGGTTGTTCCGGCGATTTCACGACAATTTCGTGGCTGAGCAGCGACACATCGGAGAGCTCGTCGCTGGCTTCGAGACGGCGGTGGAAGTCGAGCATCGCTTCCAGGTCCCGTGCTTCGGCGCTGATGCGCACCTGACCCTTGCGGGCATCCGGGGTCAGGGTCAGCAAAGCGATGTTGTCGCGCGGCATCGCTTCGAGCATGGCGAACAGACGTTCCCAAGGCCGGCGCAGTTGCTGCGAGACCTTGCGCATTTCTGCCAGGTTCTGTGCTTGCTCGCGGGTTTCGGCCGGGCTCAAAGTGACTTTGCTGCCGGTGTCGCCGGTGAGTTCGCGCTGGGCACTTTGCAGATGGCCTTGCTGTTGCGAGGTCTGTTCGGCGACGTGCTGCTGGGCGACAAAACAGGTCACCACCAGCACCACGCCGCCCGCCAGCAGGCTCCAGCCCAATGGGCCCGAACGGCGGCGCGGCTGGAAGTCGAGCGTCAGGGCGCGCATATCAGGCCACCGCCCGGGACATCACGTACAAACAATCGTGTACGGCTGTCCGGTCTTCTTCGAGGGTGCGCAAGTGCACACCGGGTACGTCGGGCTGTACCTCGATCCGCGCTGGTGCGTGCAGGTAAACGTTCAACGGCCGTTCGCTGATGGAGGCTTGCAACTGACTTTCCCGGCCGATCAGCGCGGTCAGTGCGGCATCGCTGTCGCTGCTGCCCACCGAACGCACCGAGGTCCAGCGCCCTTCCCTGGCCAGCAGCAAGACACTGCGTACGGGCTCGGCGACCACGAACAGGAAGTCACCGGCGTCGAGGCTTTTATCGAAGTGATTGAACGCCGCCATCAGGTACGGCTGCACCGACCGCAGGCGCAGGCCGCGACCGCTGACCAGGTTGCGCAAACGCGTCAGCAAGTCTTGCGGCAGCGCGGTGGCGATCCGGTCGTAACCCGCAGGTTCAGCCGACAGCACCATGCTCCAGGGTTGGGCCGGTACACCGTAGAGGTCTTCGAAACACAGTTGGGCAAACCCGAGCAATTCGTCGGGGCTGCTGATCTGTTCGCTCCAGGGCACCAGGCAGAAGCGGCTGAAGTGACCGGAGACCACCACGCTCAGTTCCGCACCGGCCGGGGCGTGTTCGCACAGCAAACGGTCGAGGGTTTCGAGGGCGACGGCCCAGGCATGGAAGCCTTCGTCGATAAAGCCGACGCTGCCCAGCCACAAGGTGTCGCCACCCTTGCGCTGACCCAGGCCGACACCACTGGCGCCGAGTACGGCGACATAACGATCACGAGACAAAAGTGACACGATTGATCTCCTCGAGCGTGGTCCGCCCCTCAGCTACCAGTTCCAGAGCGGACTCGCGCAACAAGCGCAAGCCACGTTTGCAAGCGTGTGCCTTGATTTTCGAAACGGGTTGGCGCTCGACGATCATCTGCCGCAGTTCGTCGTCCAGGTGCAGCAGCTCGGCAATCGCGGTCCGCCCGCGATATCCGGTGCCGCGGCAATGGCCGCAGCCTTTGCCATGGACGAAGTGGTAGTGATCGACCTTTTGCGGATCGAGCCCTGAGAGGCGTAGTTCTTCATCGGTCGGGGTGCTCGGCGCGCTGCAACTGGCGCACACCAGGCGGATCAGCCGCTGGGCGAGCACGGCGTTGAGGGCCGAGACGAGGCTGTAAGGGTCGATTTCCATCTGGGTGAACCGGCCAATCACGTCGAACACGTTGTTGGCGTGAATGGTGGTGAACACCAGGTGCCCGGTCAGGGCCGATTGCACGGCGATCTGTGCGGTGTCGGGGTCGCGGATCTCACCGACCATGATCTTGTCCGGGTCATGGCGCAGGATCGAGCGCAGGCCACGGGCAAAGGTCAGGCCTTTCTTTTCATTGACCGGGATTTGCAGCACGCCCGGAAGTTGGTACTCCACCGGGTCTTCAATGGTGATGATCTTGTCCACGCCGTGGTTGATCTCGGTGATCATGGCGTAGAGCGTGGTGGTCTTGCCGCTGCCGGTCGGGCCGGTCACCAGCACCATGCCGTAGGGTTCGGCGGCCAACCGGCGCAGCTGGCGCAGGGTGTTTTCTTCAAAGCCCAGGGCTTGCAATTGCACGCCGCTGACCTTGTCCGCCAGGTCCTGTTTGTCGAGCACCCGCAGCACCGCGTCTTCGCCAAAAATGCTCGGCATGATCGAGACCCGGAAGTCGATCTGCCGGCCGCTGATGCCGATCTTGAAGCGACCGTCCTGGGGCACGCGTTTTTCGCCGATGTCCAGTTCGGCCATGACTTTGACCCGGGAGATCACCTGCTCGGCGAACTCGCTGCCCTGGATTTTGCTGATGTTGTTCAGTACGCCGTCGATCCGGTACTTGATCACCAGACCGCTGCCGGTGGTGCCCAGGTGGATGTCGCTGGCGTGCATTTTCAGCGCGTCGTAGAGGGTCGAGTTGACCAGTTTGACCACCACGCTGGCGTCTTCACTGATGCTGGTCAGGGACAGGCTTTGCAGGGTGTCGATTTCGACATTGGCGTCGGCCTGGGCGTTGAGCGATTCCACCGCGTGGAAACTCTCTTCGTGACGCGCCAGGTAGGCTTTCAGGTCGTCGGCATGCACCAGGTACAGCGGCGCGCCATGCAGGCAGTCATCGATCCACGCCAGACGGGTTGTGTCGAACGGGTCGGCAAACACGCCAATGACCGCATCGTCATGACGCAGCAGGATGAATTCGCGCTTGAGGCATTGGGCCAGGGTGACCCGGTCGAACACCGGGGTGGCTTGAAACAGGGTGTCGGTGTCGAGCACCGGATAATGCAGGGTAGCGCCGAGGCACTGGATGAAGGGCATGGGGGCCAGTTCGCACAACCCCCCGAGGGCCTCCAGAACCCGCTCGCCGGAACCGGTTGCCAGGGCCCGGGCCTGGGCCAGTTGTTCACTGGAAAAGCGAGACGGTACACATTCCAACTGCGCCGGTTCTACGGCAAGGGATAGACGGTCCATGGCATGCTCTCCAACGCCGGGGGCTTTGAGCCCTGTCGACGCGGCAGGCCATTGCGGCGTATGCCGGAACGTCTTGTCGCGCCACTACTCCCCGGTGAGCAATTGTTGGTCGTCTGGTGCCTTGGAGGTCGATGGAGTTCGTCGACGATCTGCCAGCACCCAACTGCCGTCGTACAACTGCAGCGGGAAGCTTTCGGTCCTGCTCTGGCGTCGTTCGACGAATCCTTCGGACTTGCTCATGCCTGCTTTGGGTTCGCGCTCCATCCCCAAAAGGTCACAGACTGCACGGGCCAATTCCGCCAATGGAAACGGTTTGAACAGGATATGGCTGACTCCCAGTTGCCGGGCCCGCTCACAGACTTCAGCGGTTGGGTGCCCGGTAATCAGCACAAAATGGCAGTTCCTGTTCTGGCGGACGGCATCGAGCACCTGAAAGCCTTCCATGTCTGGCAAGCGGTAATCGAACACCATCACATCGGGTGAAAAACTTTTGGCTTCGCCGATAGCTGTTTCACCGTTGTGAGCTATCCGGACTTCCAGCGCTTGCGCCTGCAGGTAACCCTGGAGGTTTTCCGCCAGCAGCTGTTCGTCTTCAACAACCAGTACTTTGTTTAACAAGGTGGACTCCTTGAAACCGCAGGTCCGATATTCGTGCCTGGGAGTACGCGCCTTAATTAGGCTAACGCACACTTCATGCCAGACTGAGCGCCGGTTTTCGACCGCTTCATCTCTATGATTTTCATGAAAAAATCTTTTCGTTCAGGAACCCCGTCCCCCAAAGGCGGGGAAGCGCTCGGAATTGCCCCTGAAGCTTTCCCCACATTTGGGGGGGAACCTTCAATCGTCGTCAATCCGCTCGATTCGATTGCTTGATCGCAACTGCCCCAGAACTTGTAGACGAGCCTGGGACTTTTGCTGTCGGGCAAGGTAAGCCCGAACCATTTCAAGTCCCTGAGCTTCTGAGACATCGGCCGCCTCCTGGTGGTTCTGTAGGTAGATCAAATGCCAGCCCAACGGTGTGCGCACTGGCGCGCTGACGGCCCCCGGCGCCAGCGCAAATGCCGCGGCTTCGAATTCCGGCATCATGCGCCCACGGGGGAAATAGCCCAGATCCCCGCCTTCGGTGGCGGAAGCATCTTCGGAGCCGGCCCGGGCAATGCTGGCAAAGTCCTCGCCCTGGCTGATTTTCACCCGCATCTCCTCTAAGCGTAGCCGGGCGGCTTCAACGGTGGCGGCATCGGCGCCCTGAGGCACTTTGACCAGGATGTGCCGCGCCTGGATTTGCTCGGGAGTGCTCATTTCGGCGCGGTGTTCCTCGTAGAACGCGCGGACCTGTTTTTCGTCCGGCTCAGCCACCTGGAGCAGGTCGGCGAACACCTTTTGCGCCGCGAGCTCACGGCGCGTGTACTCGATAAAGGTGGCTTCGTTGAAACCGGCGTCTTCCAGCCGGCGGGCGAACACCTCGGCCCCCCCCATCGCTTGCCGCGTCTGCTCAACCTGGCTTTGTACGACCTCATCGCTGATCTTCACCCCGCGTTTGCGCGCTTCCTGCCACAGCAACTCCTTGTCGATCAGCGCATCCAGTGCTTTCTGGCGCAATTGCTTGTACGCCTTGGGGTTGCGAATGCTGCCCACTGCGCGGCCCTGGTCCTCCAGGTATTCGGCAAAATAGCGCTCGAGACGGAACTCGGAAATTTCCTCGCCATTGACCCGTGCGGCAGCCGGGCCGTTGCTGCAGAAGGCCACGGGGACCCACATCGTCAGCAGAATCAGCAGCGTCTTGAGTTTCATCATCAGCCCTCTTTTCAGGGTGTCACGGCAATCGGTTTGTACGGTGCGACCAGAAAGAAGCGCTGGTCGGGCAAATCTACGGTGACGATGTGGGCACCGCTCAAGCCCAGTCGGCGACCCGGACCGAAGCTGAGCAGCGGGGTCAGCCCGGTGTCGAAATCGTGCAACCCTTCCAGGGCACTGATGAGTTTTTCGCGGCTGGCGTCGCGCCCGGCCTGTTTCATGCCTTCGCTGAGCAGCAGCATCGAACTGTAGGCGCCGACTTGCAGCACCGCGTGCTCACCGCCGAGCCCCTGGTGCTCGCGCAGTTGCGTCAAGGCCAGGCGCCCGGCCAGCGTCCAGTCACTGGGCACGAACGGATAGGCCAGAAACACTCGCCGGGAAAACCCGCTGGGCAATTGAAACAGGTCACCTGCCACCTGATTCGACGCGGCGAACAGGTAAGGCACCTGCCCCGCCGTTTGCAGGCGCTCGGCGAAGCGACTGAAACCGACGCCGCTGCCCAGGTAAAACACCGATCGCGAGCCCAGCGGCAACTCGTCCTGCGCCGAGTTGTAGGCCTGCAGCCGCACTTGCTGCCAGGCGTGATCATGCAGGTACTGGCCGAGGTGCTGCGCCGCCTCCTGTTGGCTCGGCTCGTCCGGGTAGACAATCAGCGTCGGGCCCTGGAGCAAGCGCAAATTGGCGGCACCGTAGTCGGCCAAGGCGATCAGTTGCTCGCGCAGCCCTGACAGCGGTTCGAAAATCTGCCGACTGGCCGGGGCCATGCCCTGCAACGAGAGCGGCCCGATCAGTGGAATGCCGGCGCGTTCCAGCCGCGTGACCAATTCGGTGTCGAGCGCAGGTGCCAGTGGTGCGATCAGGGCGAACACCTGTTCCTGCTCAATCAAGCGATCCAGCGCCTGTTTGGCACTGGCGCGGTCCGGGCCCGGATCGAGGATGGTCAGGCGCAATTGCCGGCCATGGATCCCGCCCGCCTCGTTAATCCGCGCCACGCTGCCCTTGAGCACCGCCGCCACCGTGGCGCCCTCCGTGCTCAGCGGCCCCTGCCTCGGCAACAAGGTGCCCAAGTGCAGGCTGTCGGCGGTCAACCCGGGGTCGCGATCATCGGCCACGCGCTTGAGGTAGGCCGTCAGGTTGCGCTGATCATTCATCGACAGCACGAACCGGGGCATCGCCGGGTCGAGCCGATTATTCGCCGAATCGCGCCCTTCCTGGATCGCCCGGGCCAGTGCGGCCTCGGTGTAGGCCGGGTAATTGCGACCGTTGATCTGCTGTTGCCCGTAACTGCTGGAGAGCCGCGACCAGCTAATGTCCGGCGGCCGTACCCCGCCTTCGGGTCGCCCCTGGGCATCGGCGCCATGGCAATTGGCGCAGGGTAGGCTGGTGGCGGGCAGCAACATGCCCGCCGCGCCCACCCGAGCCATGATCGGCTCACCGCTTGCCGACACGCCCTCGCGATACAGCCGTTTACCGGCGCTTTCGCTGGGGCTCAGCGGCAACGCATTGGCGGTGAGATTGATGCCGCCAATCAGTAGCAGGCCGAGGACGAGGGCAATGTTCATGGCGCGTGCTCAACGACTGGCCACGGGCATTGTCAGCAACTGCAAGCGCTGGGCAATGGCGGCGGCCGGTGCATCGGGACGGATCTTGCTCCAGCGCTTGTTGGCCACGTCACCGACAATCAGCTGCGTCGAGTGCTGCTCGGGAGTCGGCACAATCTGGCCGATGCGCCCCAGTACAAGGTCCATTTGTGCCTTGTCGCCGGTGAGAAAAAGCCAGTGGGGGCCATCGACGCCCTGCTTCAAGGTGTAAGCCTTGAGTACCGCCGGCGTATCGCGCAGCGGATCACTGGTAAGGGAGATAAAGGTGATGCCATCGGCCTTGTCGCCCAGCACTTCGCGGACTTCCTTGAGCTTTTGGGTGATCAGCGGGCAGGCATCGTTGCAACTGGTGAAAATCACGTTAAGCAACACCACGCGGTTTTGTAGCGCGTCACTGTAAAAACGTAGCGTGTTGCCGTTCTGGTCCTGTAACGGCGTGTCGGTGAACCAGGTTTTCGCATCCCGGGTGCCGCCGGCCGGTTGCGCAGCGGCCACGTTAGGTGCGGGCTCTGGGTGGCCTTCATGGGAGAACGCCATAAAGCTGATGACGCAAAAACACATCGTAAGGAAGATCAAGGCGAGGGCTTTCATGGTTGGTGCTCCATGGCAATGGCCGTGTGTTTGGCGTGGGCGTTGCGTTGGCCGCTGAGTTTCTCGACCTGGCGGGTCAGCACGGTCGGGTCGGTAAAACCGTAATAGCGTGTCCAGTGGCGGCTGTTGCCGTCCCCCACCAGAATCAGCGGTTGATGGCTTTTGAAGTCACCGCTGAAGGAGCCGAGGCCCTTGAGGGTTTCGTTGATCGACTGCGAGCTGCCGGTCAGCCAGCTCCAGCCCGGCCCCTTCTGGAAGCTGCGGGCGTAGTCGTTGAGGCGCTTGGCGTCATCGCGCTGCGGGTCGATGCTGATGGACACCAGTTGCACCTCCTCGCCGACCCGGGCGCCGAGTTGCTTCTGCACCTTGCCCATGATCGAGGACACCACCGGGCACACCGTGGTGCAGCTGGTGTAGATGAAACTCATGACCACGATTTTGTCGGTCACCAGGTCCTTTTCCAGACGCACCGGTTTGCCGTTCTGGTCCACCAGCGCAACGTCGGCGAATTTGACCTGGGCGCTTTCCGAACTGGCACTTTTAGCCGGCATGTCATGCCCGGCGTGTTCATCCGCCGAGTGCGCCAGGGCCTGGCCGATGCCGACGGCCAACAGGCAGAACGTCAGCAGTCCACGGTGTGCGAATCGGTTCATGTCGGTTTCCTCTTCAGTGGGCATCGCCGGGAATCACCCGAACGCTGGCAAAGGTCTTGTCATCGAAACTCGCGCCAAGGGACGCCGCACGCACGTGCAGGTACCAGGCGCCGTTCTGGTCGAGGGTCACCGGGGCTTCGTAGATGCCATTGCCCACGTCAAGGGCCGCGACTTGCTGGGCCCGGGAAGTCGGAGCACGGAAGTAGCGCACCTGAACGTCCTTGACCCCGCTGCGCTGTGCCTTCTGCTGGCCCTGAACAATGCGAAACCGCACGGTGTAAGGGCTGCCGAGGGCGGCCGTGGACTTATCGAGCATGAACTCGACTTTTGGCACGCCGGGGAGCGTGGCGAGGTTCGGGTCCGGCTCAACCAGCGCCGTGAAGCAATGGATGATGTTCGGCTGGTTGAGCAGGAACGCCACGTCGAAACGCCCGGCGGCTGGCAGCTTGATCCGCGAACTGTAAAGCCCTGGCTCGACCTCGCGCAGGCTGCGGTCGATGACCATGGCGGCCCGCGCCACCTGCCCGCGATTGGGGTAGCCGGACATCGGCGCGTTCATGCCTTCGGCGTAGAAATAGGTGGTGTTGTCCACCGGGTTGACCACGAACACCGCGTTGTCGTCCCGCGACACCGCCAGGCTCGAGGCCAGGGGCAAATCACCGGCCAGTCGTGGCGCCTGGGGCCCGGCTTCGAAACCCTGACTGATCGGCGTGCGGCCGGCCCCCAACGACGAAAGGTTGATCATCGTGACCTTGGCCGAGGCCAATCCACGGATGTAGGCGTAGGCCTTGGTGAACACCACTTGGTAGGGTTCGGCGGACACGTCCAGCTCGTGGATCATCGAATCGGTGGCCGCGTCGATCACCGCCACCTGGTTTTCCAGAGTGTTGAGGACGATGCCGAAACGCCCGTCCGCACTGAACCCCATCGGGCCCAGGCCCTGTTTCATTTTGATCACCCGCCGAACCGCGAGGCTGGCGGTATCGACCACGGTCACGCTGCCGTCCTTGCCGTCGGCGACATACACCGCCTGGGACAGCGGCGAGTACGCCACCGACAGCGGGTGCGAGCCGGTCTTGAGTTGCTTGCTGATGGTCAGGCTGGCGATGTCGATGATGCTCAGGGTGCCGTCGTCGCGGTTGCTGACGAAGGCAAAACGGCTGTCTTTGCTGAAGGCGATTTCATGGTGCCCGGCCCCGGTGGCCAGGTGTTTGAGAGGCTTGAGGCTGCGGGTGTCGATCACCGTGACCCCCGACTGCTCGGCGGTCTTGGCATTGTTGCCGACCCACAGCAGGCGCTCATCCGGTTGCAAGGCCACGCGCACCGGGTTGCTGCCAGCGGCGACCGAGTCGACCAGCTTGAACTGCTCGCTGTCGATCACCGCCACTGCATCGGCGGTCGGCATGGAGACGAACACCCGTTTGTTGTCCTTGGGCGTGGTCCAGTCCATCGGCGGTTGCTTGATATCAATCCGCGTCATGGTGCTGGTGATGCCGCCCACCGACACCGACGGGTCGACCACCGAGACACTGGCGTCGCGGTTCATCACCAGCAGGAAGTAGCTGTTCAGGTCGAGCAGCGGCCGCGCGCCAATGCTCGATTTGAGGAAGACCCCGACCCGGGATTTGCAACTTTGCTCGCGGCCCTGAGCCTTGTCGGCGGCGATGGTTTCCGGGTCCAGCCAGGCGCCGGGATTGACGCCCGACAACGGCTGGCCCGAGGCACTGTCGCTGACGCGGAACTGCACGTCGGCAAACTCGCCTTCACGCAACACACCGTCCTGGGCCAATGACTTGACCTCAAGCGCCACCGAAATCCCGTCTCGGGAGAGGTTCTGACCGCTCCAGGTGTCCGGCAGTGCGACTTCGCTCAGCAGGTTGGGCGGCGCGGTGCGCCAGACGCCGAAGCTGATGAGTGCCACTGCGACGACCAGCCCACAACCGGCGATTTTTGTAGTCCTGTTCATTACCCTCTCCCCTTACAGATCTGTGCCTGCCTTGTCCCTTGTAGGTACGAGCGGTGTCAGCCCCCAATCCCTGGCTTTACGGTGCCGGTGCCGGTTCTGGCTCGTTGGTCACCCGCAGCAATCCCCAAAGCCCGGCGGTGTTGCCGTAGGCGCCGTAATCACGGAACAGGTAGTCGCCCGGTATTGCGTTGCTGCCCCCGGCGCTCGGGTGCATGAAGCTGAAGTGCGCCGCCGGCAGGATGCTTTCACGAGCGCCGATGTACATCGACATCGGGTTGTAGCCGAACCGCACCGACCCCACCCCAGGTGTCATCATCGGATAGCCACCGGTATCGCTCTTCTCCGACTGGAACGGGTTGACCGACCAGACGTGACCGTCCAGTTGGAAGGTCGTGCCGCGACTGCCACCGGTCGGCATCAGGATGTGGGTGCGGAACGGTTGCCCCGGTTTCACATACAGCACCGGTGTCTGAGGATCGCCCCCGATGAGCGCATTGCTGTACGCCATATGCGCGTTAGGCACGTCACCGTAACCGGCGCCATTGGCGTGCCCGAACGGCGCATCCGGCGCCAACCCGAAGCGGAACCAGATCGGCTCGGCCTTGTAGTTGATGGCCATGCTCGAGTTGTCCTGTGGATCGGTCGGCACACCAAAGCCTTCGGCGGCAATACCTTCCACCGGCCGACCGTTGGCCCAGCGGATGTTCAACGCTTTCTGCCAGACCATCGCAAAGTCGCGGTAAGTGGTCTGCCCTGGTGCCGTGACCGTTGCGTTGGTTTTACGCGCATCCTCAACCCAGGTTGCGCCGATCGGCAGGATGGTCATCGCCCCACCCAAGCCTTTCTGCGGTTGTTTGATGAGGTCCGCCGGCGTGATATTCAGTCCGCCGAACTCCACCGCCGTGGCGTTGATGTTGTCGACACTGCGGCCCAGTTGCGAGATCGGCTTGCCTTCACGCTCCAGGTGCCCGGCGTAGTACTGATAAGTACGGGTCGGGTACGCGCCGCTGTTGCCGATGCGCGGTGGCACGGTCTGGATCGGGTTGGCGCCGACATTGGTGCCATCGGATTTGGTGATGTCATACGCCAGCAGTTGTGCATGCAGGCCAACGTGGCTCGACGGCCGCAGCAGGTTGTTGGTGAAGATGGTCGAGCCCTGGCCATTGTTGCGATCTCGCTTGACCAGCCCTTGCATCACGGCAGTCTGGGTCAGGTCGGGCATGACCACAGGCAAGCGGTTTTCCAGGGTGACGTTGATGCAGTCACCCGCCGCCGCGCGCAATACCAGCGGCTCCACCGGTACACCTGGTTTCATTTTTCCAGTGAGCGGATCGAGGTCGGATTTGCGCACGTACAGGATCGCAGTCGGATCATGCAACGGGCCGCTTTGACCGCCGATGGTGATGGTTTCGCCATCTTCAGGATCGACCACGGTGACCTGAGGGATGTTCACCGGCCGCGAGTTGAACACCAGGGTGCCACCCGCCGGGTTCAACGGCCCACCCACGTGTTGCCCGATACCGGCCGGATCGCCGATGGTCAGGTTCAACGGATTGCGCAGGATGTCGTTGGCCAGCGCCGCAACCACTTCATATTTGCGTTGCACGGTCGGCCGGGTGCCGATGCCGTTCGGGTTGGCGCCATACCGTGGGCAGATGCCATCGAACGCCACGGTGTTGCGCATACCGGTCGGTTTCGGGTTGTTTGGCAGTGCGAACAGATCGCTGCGCTGGGTCGTGTAGTTGCGCATCACGCCCCAGATACCGTTCCAGTAACCTTCAATCGAAGCGTCCATCGAGTACAGGTAATCCCCCGTGGCCGCCGCCGAACTGGAGAGCATCGAAACCGGCGCGTTGAAGCCCAACTGTTCGGAGATACCGACCATCTGCGACGAGCGCCAGCCGGAGTTGGAGCTGTTGCCGAAGCCGGAACCGCTTTGCAGCCATTTCACGCCGTGCAGGGTCACGTTGTGCTCTTCTTCGTGACCGCCGGCATGCACCCGCAGCCGCACGTTGTCACCGGTGTAAGTGCGCAACATTGGCGTGAACGGGTCACCCGGTTCCGCGCCGCCACGGTTCACGTGTGGCGGGAACAGTGTGGTGCCGCCGGTTGGACCGGTGGCGGCGGTGACCAGGTTCGGTGCCAGGTTCATCGCCGGGATGGCGCGGTCGGTACGGCTTTGCATGGCGTACGCCAGGTCGCCGCCGAGGCCGTCGGCCTGCATGCCGCGCTTGCCGTCCGGGCCGACCTTGTTCGGGTCGTAGACCCGCAGGGCCAGCGGTTCGTTGCGGTAGTTGACCACGAACATGCCGGGGTCATCGACCGAAATCGCCTGTGGGCATGGCCGAGTCGGACAACCCGGCACCATACCGCCCTGCACTTCGATGATGCCGTCGAGCAAGGTGCTGGCGTTGTTGCGCACTGGCGGGTTGATCGCGTAGCGGAAGCTGTCCGCGGTGGCCGGGAAGGTTTGTGGATCAGGCACGCCGTTAGGACCGGCGCCGACATACACTCCGGCTTCATAGGCGTGCTGGAAGTCGCTGTACTCGAGGAAGAACTCACGGAAGCTGTCGTTCTTGCCGTCGCCGTCGATGTCCCCGGTGGACACCACCGCTTGCCACGACGTCGGCCCGCCGTCCTGGCGCGCGCCGCTGTACAAAGGCTCGCCGGTTTCGGCATGGAACCAGGTGGAACCGGCCGGTTCAGCCAGTACGGTGGCGTACAGGCCAATCTGTTGGTGAGTCGATGGGCCCAGGTGGTCATGGGTAAAAATGGTCCCCAGTCCACGGTCGACACCTTTGGCGTTTACCACCGGATCGGCGAACCAGCGCTGCATCGCCGTGCGCGCGCCCACCCAGTCCGCCCGGCCAAATTGGCCGAAGTACGGGTGATTCCTGGCTTTTGGACAGGCCGGTGTGCCGTCACGTGGATCGGTGCCTTCGCACTGGTTGAACTCGCGAATGGCGCGGATGCGTTCTTGCACAGCCCCCGGGGAAAGCACGCCGTCTTCATAGTTCCAGCCGTTGGCCGAACCGTCGGCCGCCGTCAGGTCCCATTTGGGCAGGTGAATGTGCTGACCGATCACGTCGGTCGGCGTGCGCACCTGATAGTCATCCATCTCATAGACGGCCGGCACCAGGTTGGTTTGCTGGTATTGCACGCAATCGAAGGTGTTCATGCGCATCACCAGCGGCTCTGGCGGACGCTGCTTGGTGATGACCGGCCAGGCGTCTTCCCACAGGGCCAGAATGCGCGCTTGCGGGAAGTGGTAGCCGACCTTGTTGTACACCGCGTCGAACTGGATGTTCGCCGCTTTGTAGACCCGTGGACGGTCGGCGGTAAAGGTCGAAGAGCCGGTATAGGACATGCCGTCGATGCGTTCACCGCTGGCAAACTCGCCGGTGCCGGCGCTGCTGGTCAGGCGTTTTTGCCGGTCGTCCATGCACGGTTCGTAATAAGGCGCGCCGGCAATCGGCAAGGCACCGTTGGTGCGGAAGGCCTTCGCCACGATTTGATTGCCGGGCAGCAAGGCAAAGCTTGGATGATCCTTTTTGGCGTGGAAGGCCATGGCCGCCTGTTCGACTTCGGTGCCCTCTTCCGGCATGTAGATCGGTTTGGCGCGGGTCACTTCCTTGGAGAAATCCAGCGACGTGGTAATGGTGTGCGCCACGCCACCGGCGGAGAAACCGTCCAGGGAATGACGCCCCAGGCCGCCATCCCAGCCACCGGACTGCGCCGGGTCGAGGTTGGCCCACAAGGCGTTGCCGCTGGTTTTCAAGGACTGGGCCTTGGCCGCGTCGAGCATGTCCAGCGGTGGCGTCGGCGGACGTTGGCCGACCGAAGTTTCCATGCCGCCGATCCAGAACGGATAGCCAGGGTTTTTCAGGCTGCCGTCGGCATTGCGGTTGGCTTCGCTGCGATCCACCAGGGCCAGGGAACCGATGGCCTGAGCGCCGCCGCTGCTGCCGCTACCGCCGCCGTCGTCATCTTCTTCGTCATCGTCGTCATCACCACCGGCGACCAGGGTCTCGCCGATTTTCGGCACCACCGCGACCTTGCCGGGCATCGGCGCCATGGCTTTGCCCGGCAGCGGCACGACCGCTGGAATCGGCGTACCGGCAATGATTTCGCCATCGGGCAAGGCCCGGGCACCTGCCGCCGGTTTGCCGCTGCGTAGCGCGTAAGGTTCGCTGTGGAACCCGTCGGCACCTTGCTGGGAAACTTCGAGTCGGGTGCCTTCTTCAAACACGTCATGCACCCGCCACATGCTCCACATACCTTGTGCGAAGTGCGGATAGAAGTGGCAGTGGTAAATCGCATCGCCCGCTACGCGGTTACGGTTGCCCGAACCACCGTTGGCGATTTCATAGGTGTAGCCGGCACCCGGGCCGATGCCCTGGGCATCCACATAGTCGGAGTTGTCATCGTTGGGGTTGAACAGCCATTGATGACCGTGCAGGTGGAAGATGTGCTGCTCGTGGCCGTTGTGGGTGTTGCGGAATTTGACGAAGTCGCCAATGTAGCTGTGGTTGACGTTGGACGGCTCGGACGGATACAGCGCCATGGTCGCCTTGACCCCAATCTGATCGGCGCTCGGTACCTGCCCAGGAAGAATGCCTTCCAGGCCAGCGTTGGCCGGCACGTCCACCAGCATCGCCACATCGCCGACAGTGTGCGAACTGAGGAAGAATTCTTCATAGGCGCAGGACAGGCAATCGTGCATCGGCCCGACACCCAGCCGGTTGGCCACCACCTCGGCGCCCATGCCGCCGGAGCCATAGTTGATCATGAACGAGTCGCGGGTCGGCTCCAGCACATGGGCCATGACCGGGTCGGCCCAATAAGCGGGGAACGCCTGGGTCGCGGCGGTTTCATCCTGGAACTGCGAGGCGAAATCGCGGAACGGTTCCAGCCGGTTCGGAATCGCCGGGTTGCGTTTGCCGACGGCTTCCAGCGGATAGGTCGACGGCGGGAAGCTGCCGTCGGCGTTGCTGCCCATCACAATCGCGTCGCTTTCGCTGGAGATGATTTCATTGCCGTCGACCATGTTGATGATCGGTGTGCCGGCCTTGCCTTCACGGATCCACGGTTCGCGTTGCGGGTAGCGCGCCTGGTAGTCGACGATCGGTTGACCGGCCGGGGTGCGGCCGCTGCTGGCCAGGCGCATCTCTTCTTCGGTCACGGTGTTGCGGTAGCTGCGGCCGCCCTTGGGCACCACCACGACCTGGCCGAACAGGCCGTTGGCAACGTTGCCCGCATCGCCTTCACCACCGAACGTCGCGCCACGGCTGCTGGCGGCGAATGCACCTTCGCGCTCGGCGAACAAGGTGTAGGAACGGGTGCCGCCGGGGGCGACCAGCGAATTGCCGTTGCGCCCGGTGTACGAGGCGATGTCATCGATGCTGTTGACCGCTTGCATGCCGTTGACCTGGAAGCCGACGTGGCGGTCGGTGACCTGCTCATCGACTTTGAACTGCTCGACGTCACCTATTTCGACCTCCCCCTCGACCCCTTCCTCGCCGTTTTCGTGGCTGCCGGGATTGGCCTGATACGCCAGCAGGTTCTGCAGGTTGATGGTCAGGCAGTCACCGGCGGCCACCCGCAACACCAGGGGACGCGGACGCTTGTCGGGCCGCAGCGAGACTTTGCCCGGCACTGCCGCGCCGCCCTGAGCCAGGGACACATTGTGGTCGTCGACCACGTCACGGCGCAGGGCGAACATCATGCCGTTGGCGTTCTGCGCCCCGAGGCGGTTGAACATCAGCGGCTGATCCAGCGCCACGACGTTCGCCACCAGATTGCGCTCGCAGCGCAGGGCCGCCTCAGCCAGCTCGATGCCGAACATCGACACCACCAACAGCGCGAATTTAAACAAGGACGAAGCGTTGTGTATGCCGGTCATGATCACGGGCCTCGCTGTGGGTGCTCACAGGGAATAATTCTCGACAAATCCGCTTGAGCAATCCGCATGCCATAAATAATTCAGTTAGTTTTCAGCCACTTGAAGCGACGATCTGAGAACCCGGGGGATATTCCCCACTTATTCCCCACTTTTCGGCCCAGTCCTTGTTGCCCCACTATTGGGGGCCGTTCCCCACACTCGCCGATCACAACGGTGCGTCCATGGCCAAGCCTTGCAAGCGCCGGTACTGACGCAAGACGCTGGGCACATAACGCTGGGTTTCAGCAAACGGCGGGACCACTCCGCCACGGCTCAGCACCGCTTGCGGCCCGGCGTTGTAGGCCGCCACGGCGAGGGTGATGTCGTTGTCGAACAGGGTCAGCAGGCGCTTGAGGTATTTAGCGCCGCCCTGGATGTTGGCCTTGGGGTCATAGACGTTTTTCACCCCCATCTCCCGGGCGGTATCGGGCATCAATTGCATCAGCCCGCCGGCGCCTTTGGGGGACGTCGCATCCGAGTTGTAGCGGGACTCTTCGCGGATGACCGCGTGCAACAACGCGGCCGGCAATTCATTGGCCGTGGCGGCCGCCGACACCAGCTCTGCATAGGGTTGCCTGGCAATCATCTGGGGCTGCTGATCAAGACCGACCAGCGAGGATTGGGGCTCGTGAATCACCCGTTCATAGGTGCGGCCGGGACGGTGAACATTGGACAGTACGTAACTGCCCTTGGCGTCCACGGAAACGAACACATCGGCCTGTACGACGCTCGTCAGCAGCAAACAGCCGAGCAGTCCTGTGGTGAGTGTTTTCATTTTTTTGTCTCCCCTGCCCGGCCCCGAAAAATGGGGGTAATGCCCCAATGGCCGGTAGTAAACAAGCCATACGCAAGCACTGTGCCGAAAGCGCAAAGGCCCGGAATACAGGGGTTGTGGAAGAATGACCGGGGGTGAGCATGGCAATTGCATACGCCTCCATGGCGACCCTTCTGCCGACTGTGTGAGGTCATCATGAATCAGCGTTTGCGTTCCGCCCCGCGTCCTCAAGGCGGGTTCACCCTGCTCGAACTGTTGGTGGTGCTGGTGGTGCTGGGGCTGTTGGCCGGCATCGTCGCGCCGAAGTATTTCGCCCAACTGGGCCGCTCCGAAGTGAAGGTGGCCAAGGCGCAAATCGAAGGCTTGGGCAAAGCGCTCGACCTGTACCGTCTGGAGGTCGGTCATTACCCATCGACCGAACAAGGTTTGCAGGCGCTGGTCACTGCGCCAAGCGATGAAACCAAATGGACCGGTCCTTACTTGCAGAAAAAACTGCCGCAGGATCCGTGGGGCCGTAACTACAACTACCGCTACCCCGGCGAAAACGGCGAATACGATCTGCTGTCCATGGGCAAGGACGGCCAACCCGGCGGCGAAGGCGAAAACGCCGAAGTCACCAGCTGGCAATGACGGGGGGGCCGACCATGCGCTTTCATCTCAAGGCAGTGGGCAAGGCTGGCGTGGTCTCGATGACCGTCGAGGCCCCCGGCCACAGCGAGGCCCGGCGCATCGTCGAAGACCAGGGCTTGCGGGTGGTCAGCCTGCACGTCGAGCGGCACTGGCGCGCGTTGCGCCTTCGACAGCGCGAGACATTCAATCTGGTGTTGTTCAGCCAGGAACTGACCACCTTGCTCAACGCCGGCCTGCCGTTAATCGATGCGCTGGAAAGCCTCGCAGAAAAAGAGAACGCGCCACAGGCCCGTAAAACGTTGAGTGAACTGGTGCGCCTGCTGTATGAAGGCAAATCGTTCTCCCAGGCATTGGCCCAGCTGTCGGCAGTGTTCCCTCCGCTCTACGTCGCGCTGGTGCAGTCCAGTGAGAAGACCGGCGCCGTGGGTGATGCCCTGGGCCGCTATGTCAGCTATCGCCAGCGCATGGACGAGGTTCGGCAAAAAATCGTCAGCGCTTCGATCTACCCCCTGCTGTTGCTGGTGGTGGGTGGTGGCGTGGTGTTGTTCTTGATGGGTTACGTGGTGCCGCGCTTCAGCCTGGTGTTCGAAGGGCTGGGGTCGAATCTGCCGTGGCTGTCGCAAGTGCTGATGAGCTGCGGAATGTTCCTGCACGCCCACCAGGGTGAGTTCTTCGGCGCATTGGCGGCAATCATCGTCGCCCTCGGCTTTCTTCAGCGACAACCGGCTTTTCGTCGGGGCGTCGACCGTGTGATCGAAAAACTCCCGGCGGTCCATCAACGCATTTTCATGTACGAACTCGCGCGCTTCTATCGCTCCCTGGGCATCCTGTTGCAGGGCGGCATTCCCCTCGTCACCGCCATGGGCATGGTTCGCGGCCTGCTCACCCCCGCCTCCCGCGTGCGCCTGGACCAGGCCTGCGAACGGGTACGCGAGGGGCAATCGCTGTCGGCCGCGCTGGAGCTCAATCACCTGGTGACCCCAGTCTCCCTGCGCTTGCTTCGAGCGGGCGAACAATCCGGCAACCTCGGCCAGATGATGGAGCGCAGCGCTGACTTCTACGACGAAGAAATCAGCCGCTGGATCGAATGGTTCGTGCGGCTGTTCGAACCCTTGCTCATGACCTTCATCGGCCTGCTGATCGGGGTCATCGTGATCCTGATGTACATCCCGATCTTCGAACTGGCCTCGAGTATTCACTGACCCGCTGGAACAGGGTCGATGTGTACCGTTCATCGTTCATACGCGTTGCCACTGAATTAATCGGCGCGTTGCGGTGTTCTCCCATTGAATCGAGCAGCAAGTTGCATTGTTCATCAACGTTCCAACCTGAATAAGAAGACGGAGAACGACATGCACATCAACAAGCTTTTACTGGCAGTAGCTATTGGCGCAGTTCTGTCGGCGTCTACCGTATTGATCCCGGACAGCTTGTCCGGGGTATCGAGTGCCCAGGCCAAGGATGGTGGTAGTGGTGGCGGCGGTGGATCGGGCGGCGGGGGCGGTGGTGGTGGTCACGGCGGCGGTGGGTCTGGCGG
>NZ_RXHX01000055.1:0-25589 GCF_005930655.1 Pseudomonas sp. FSL W5-0299 | reverse complement strand
GTTCGAAATTGCCGCCGGTGGTCCCGGTGATGGTGGTGCTGACGGTGCTGCCGTTGTTGTAAACGTCATTGTCCGCGGTATCGACGGTCACGCTGCCGGTGGTCTTGCCCGCTTCGATGGTGATGACCGAGCCATTGCTCAAGGTCACGGTCATCGGCGTGCCGGCCGGGTTGGTCAGGGTCGCGGTGTAAGTGATCTGGCCGCCTTCGACCACGGTGCCGGTGGCGGTGAGGCTCAGGCCGGTGTTGTCGACCGAGTCGGTAACGGTGGTGACCGCAGGTGTAGTACTCGGCACCAGGTTTTCGAAGTTGCCGCCGGTAGCGCCAGTGATCGTGGCGCTGACGGTGCTGCCGTTCTGATAAACGTCATTGGCCGCAGTGTCGACGTTCACGGTGCCGGTGGTTTTGCCGGCTTCGATGGTGATGGTCGAGCCGTTGGACAGGGTGACAGTGACCGGCGTTTGAGCCGGGTTGTTCAGTGTGGCGGTGTAGGTGATCTGGCCGCCTTCGGTGACCGTCGAACCCGCCGTCAGTGTGAGGGTGGTGGTGTCCGGCGAGTCGGTAATGGTGGTCACGGCCGGAGCCGGGTTTGGCACCAGGTTCTCAAAATTGCCGCCGGTGGCGCCGGTAATCGTGGTGGTGACCGTGCTGCCGTTGTTGTAGACGTCGTTGGCTGGAGTCGACACGTCGACGGTGCCAGTGGTTTTACCCGCATCGATGGTGATCGTCGACCCGTTGGACAGGGTGATGGTGACCGGTGTCTGCGCCGGGTTGGTCAATGTCGCGGTGTAAGTGATCTGGCCGCCTTCGGTGACGCTGGCGCCAGCGGTCAAGGTGACCGTTGTGGTGTCGACGGTGTCGGTGACCTGGGTCACGGCCGGTGTCGTCGGCGGGGTGACGGTGATGCCGTTGCCACCCGTGGTGCCGGTGACGGTCACGTTGATCTGGGTCGAGTCGTTATAAACAGTGTCGTTCGGCGCGAGCGGGACGTTGACGGTACCGGTCAACTGGCCGGCCTGGATCACGATCACCGAGCCATTGGACAGGGTGATGGTCAGGTCGGTCAGCGGCGCCTGGGTCAGGGTCGCAGTGTAAACCAGTACGCCACCGGCCTCGGTGATGCTCGGCGTGGCGCTCAGGCTCAAGGTCGATTCGCGCTGTACGTTGGCGCTAGTGTCAGCCGTCTGGCCACCGGTGGTGAGTTGTGCCGCCTGTGCCGCAGTGCTGAGGCCCGCGGTCGGGAAACCAATGGTCGGGTCTACCCGGCCAGCGGTTGCGTCCAGCATCACGAAGCTGTGACCGCCACCCGCCGCACCGCCCGTGCCCGCAGCGGTAGGGCCGGCTGCGGTGGCTTCGAGTTCAGTGGTCGGGTCGGCACCGGCAACGATGGCTTGTTGCAGTTCTTCAACCGATGGCGCGGCTTGTGCAGTGGCTTCTGACAGGTCAGTGCTGGAATCCGGGTCGCTGGCGCTCCACTGAGTGTCGCGGCCCAGGTCCAGGGTGCGGCCGTCAGCCAGTTCCAGCGTAACGGCGCCCGCCGCGCCCGTGTCTACCTGATCGCCGACAAACAACCGGTCGCCTTCAACGAGTACTCGGCGAATGCCCTCTGGGGACACCGCGAAAACCTGACCGACAATGCTTTTGACGATGGCAACAACACTGCTCATTGAAGACTCTCCGGGTGTCACGTTCAGTTGACTTCCATGGACCTGATGGCGCTTTCGCCAACTCAGTCTGGACGTACTTTCAAGGTATTCGAGGCACAACTTTGACGCGGTTAATCGTCAACAAATTGGCTATACTTTTTCGCTATAAACTATATGCCAAACTATTGACCTTAGTGCTGTCATCCTAAACACTCGTCCCAGTAATGTCACATTGATATTTAGGTAACTACCCGCCCCGCAGAGTGCGATTCAGTTCCAAATTCAAACTTTCCGACACACGGTCATTCCGATGGTCATCATCCGATGCAGCGGTACGTTCTGCAGTGATTCAAGACAAGTAATTCCGGGAAATTCCAACATGCGTTTGCACCTGTTCAAGGCTCTACCCTTCGCTCTAGCCGCCAGTTTTGTTCAGGCGCAGTCACTTCCGGAGGCCATGCAACAGGCGTTGGATGTCCATCCGGAAATCCAGGCAGGTGTTAATAGTCGATTGGCCGCGGATTATCAGTTAAAGGCGGCAAAAGGTGGATACCTTCCCCGGGTCGATCTGCTGGGCGGTTATGGTCGCGAAGGCACTGACAGCGTCACCACCCGCGCGGCCGGCAGTGACAATCACTGGGAAACCCTGAACCGTAGCGAGTCAAGTTTGCGTCTGTCTCAAATGGTTTTTGACGGTTTTGCGACGTCCAGTGAAGTGGGGCGTCAACAAGCCACCGTTAATTCCCGTGCTTATTCCTTGTTGGGCACGTCCGAACGTACCGCGCTGACCGTGGCTCAGGTTTATCTGGATGTACTGACCCGCCGCGAGTTCGTGCGCCTGGCCACAGACAACCTGAAGAGCCACGAACGTATTTTTGACCAGATCAAGTTGCGCACCCAGCGCGGCGTCGGCAGCGGTGCCGACCTCGACCAGGCCGAAGCGCGTATGGCCCAGGCTCGCAACAACCTGATCACCGAACAGACCAACCTGGCGGACGCCGAGACCAACTTCCTCAGTGCCGTGGGCCAGATGCCGGATCAACTGGAGCGTCCTGCCGATTTCCTCGCGCTGTTGCCGGCCAACCTGAATGAAGCCCGGGCGCAGATGCTGGAAAACAGCCCGATCCTGCGTTCGGCCGAGTCCGACATCGCAGCGGCCGAAAAACAGTACGACGCCGCCAAATCGTCCTTCTACCCGCGCTTCGATGCCGAACTGGGTCGCTCCGCCGACAACGATCTCGACGGTCAGAATGGTCACAGCAACGAATGGCAGGCGATGTTGCGCATGCGCTTCAATCTGTATGCCGGCGGCAGCAACAAGGCGGATCTGGAATCCAAGTCCTACCTGTCCAACCAGGCCCTGGATATCCGCAACAACGCCTTGCGCGTATTGAATGAAGAACTGGGCCTGGCCTGGAACGCGTTGAACAACGCCAATGCCCAGGTGCCGATCGCCCAGCAATATGTCGATCACAGCACCAGCGTGCGCACCGCGTACCAGAAGCAGTTCAGCCTGGGCGAGCGCACTCTGCTCGACCTGCTCGACAGTGAAAACGAACTGTTCACCGCTTCCCGTCGCCTGGCCGAGATCAAGAACATTCAGTTATTTACTCAATACCGAATCAAGGCGACCATGGGCGAGTTGCTCAAGAGCCAGGGAGTGGTCGCACCGTTGGCATCCGTTGTGCAGAACGACGTGAAGCCCAGGGTCCAGCTACCCGGGATGAATTGAGTCTTCCCTTTTACTGTTAGCCAAGAGTGCCGAGCGTGGAATCAGAAGTCAGTCGAGTTCAACTCATTCATGATCCACGCGCGCTGCACGACGATCCGTTACTGGACGGTCTGCTAGCCCTTTGCACCCTGCATCAGAAACCGGCCAGCGCCGCGATGCTGACCACCGGCCTGCCGTTGCCCAAGCAGCGTCTGAGCGTTGAGTTGTTGCCCCGCGCCGCCGCTCGCGCCGGTCTGCAAGGGCGGGTGCTGGTGCGCAAGCTGGAGCAGATTCCGGCGATTGCGATGCCGGCGCTGCTGCTGCTCAAGGATGGCCGCAGCGCCGTCCTGCTCGGCTGGCACGGTGAAGACCAGGCCCGCCTGCTGATCAGCGAAAGCGACGGTGGCGAAAGCCTCGTCAGCCGCGAACTGCTGGCCGACGACTACATCGGCAAAGTGTTCTTCGCCCAACCCCAGCACAAATTCGACGTCAATCACGGCACGCTGATCCCGCGCGCGCGCTCGTGGTTCCGCGACACCCTCAAGCGTTCGCGCTGGCTGTACGCCGACGCCATCGCCGCCAGTTTCCTGATCAACATCATCGCCATGGCCGCGCCGCTGTTTGTGATGAATGTCTACGACCGCGTGGTGCCGAACCAGGCGGAATCGACGCTGTGGGTGCTGGCCATCGGCATCACCGGGGCGTATCTGTTCGACCTGATCCTCAAGAGCCTGCGCAGCCTGTGCCTGGACCTGGCCGGGAAGAAAACCGACCTGATCATCTCGGCGACGTTGTTCGAGCGCATTGTCGGCATGGCCATGAAGTACCGCCCGGCCCGGGTCGGCAGCTTCGCCCAGAACATTCATGAGTTTCAGAGCCTGCGCGACTTCCTCGCCTCGCTGACCCTGACCAGCCTCATCGATCTACCGTTTACGCTGCTGATCTTCATGGTCATCGCCATTCTCGGCGGGCACCTGGTGTGGATTCCGGTGCTGGCATTCCCGATTGCCCTGCTGATCGGCTATGCGCTGCAAAAGCCGCTGGTGGCGACCATGGAACGAACCATGGCCTTGGGCGCCGAGCGCCAGTCGAGCCTGATCGAAACCCTCGCCGGCCTCGATGCGGTGAAGGTCAACAACGCCGAAAGCGAACGCCAGTATCAGTGGGAACAGACCATCGGCACGCTCAGCCGCCTCGAACTTCGGGTGAAAATGCTCTCCGGCCTGGCGATGAACATCACCTTGCTGATCCAGCAATTGGCCGGGGTGATCATGATCGTCTTCGGCGTGTACCAGATCATTGCCGGCAATTTGAGCATGGGCGGTCTGATTGCCTGCTACATGCTCAGTGGCCGCGCGCTCAGCCCGCTGGCTTCGTTGTCCGGCCTGCTGACCCGCTACCAGCAAGCGCGGGTGACCATGGTCTCGGTGGACCAGATGATGGAGCTGCCGCAAGAACGCAACTTCGAAGAGCGCCCGCTGAGCCGCAAGGTACTGCAAGGCGCCATCGAATGCCGGCAGATGAACTTCACCTACCCGAATCAACAGAACGCGGCGCTGAAAAACATCAACCTGATCATCAAACCGGGCGAGAAGATCGGCATCATCGGTCGTAGCGGCTCGGGCAAAAGCTCCCTGGCCAAACTGCTGGTGGGGCTCTATCAGCCGGACGACGGCGCGCTGTTGGTGGACGGTGTCGACATTCGTCAGATCGACGTCAGCGAATTGCGCCACAACATCGGCTACGTCGCGCAGGACATCCAGCTGCTGGCCGGCACCCTGCGCGACAACCTGGTCTCGGGCGCGCGCTATGTAGAAGACGAAATGGTCCTGCAAGCCGCCGAGCTGGCCGGCGTGCATGAGTTTGCCCGCCTGCACCCGCAAGGCTATGAGCTGCAAGTCGGCGAACGCGGGCAGAACCTGTCCGGCGGTCAGCGCCAGAACGTGGCCCTGGCCCGTGCGCTGCTGCTCAACCCGCCGATCCTGCTGCTCGACGAACCGACCAGCGCCATGGACAACACTGGCGAAGAACGCCTCAAGCAACGCCTCGCGGCAGTGGTTGAAAACAAGACCGTGGTGCTGGTGACGCACCGGGCATCGCTGTTGTCGCTGGTGGATCGCCTGATCGTCATCGACCGCGGACAAATACTCGCCGATGGCCCGAAAGCCGCCGTGATGGAAGCGTTGAAGAAGGGGCAGATCAGTGTTGCTTAAGTCGGGTTTCAAGGATTCGATCCGCCGTTACTTCAAAGGCTCCGAGTCGCTGCATGGTCAGCCACTTCCCGAGGTCAATAAAGCCCTTATCGAAGACGCCCCGCGTGTGGTGCGGCTGACGATCTGGGCGATCATCGGCTTTTTCATATTCCTGATGCTCTGGGCCAATTACGCGGTGATCGACGAAGTCACCAAGGGCGACGGCAAGGCGATTCCGTCGTCGAAGATCCAGAAAATCCAGAACCTTGAGGGCGGTATCGTCTCCGAGTTGTTCGTCACCGAAGGGCAGATTGTCGATGCCGGCGCGCCGCTGATTCGCCTGGACGACACGCGGTTTGCCTCCAACGTGGGCGAGACCGAAGCCGATCGGCTGTCGATGCTGCTGCGCGTGGAGCGTTTGAGCGCCGAGGTCGATGACCGTCCGCTGAACTTCCCCGCTGATGTGCTCAAGGCTGTTCCCGGTCAGGCCGCCAGCGAAGAGTCGCTGTACATCAGTCGTCGGCAGCAACTGCACGATGAGATCGGTGGTTTGCAGGAGCAGTTGATCCAGCGTCAGCAAGAGCTGCGCGAATTCACCTCCAAGCAGGCGCAATACCGCAATGGATTGTCGTTGCAGCGTCAGGAAATCAACATGTCCGAGCCGCTGGTGGCTCAGGGCGCGGTGTCGCCGGTCGAGGTTTTACGGCTCAAGCGGGCTGAGGTCGAAACCCGTGGGCAACTGGACGCCACGACGCTGGCAATCCCACGCGCCGAATCGGCGATCAAGGAAGTGCAGCGCAAGATCGACGAGACGCGCGGCAAGTTCCGCAGCGAAGCCCTGACCCAACTCAACGAGGCCCGCACCGACCTGAACAAGGCCCAGGCCACCGGCAAGGCTCTGGAAGACCGGGTCAGCCGGACGCTGGTTACTTCGCCGGTGCGCGGCATCGTCAACAAGTTGCTGGTAAACACTATTGGCGGCGTGATCCAGCCGGGCAGCGATCTGGTGGAAATCGTACCGCTGGACGACACCTTGCTGGTGGAAGCGAAGATTCGCCCGCAGGACATTGCGTTCCTGCACCCGGGCCAGGAAGCGACGGTGAAGTTCACGGCGTATGACTACACCATTTACGGTGGGCTGAAGGCCAGGCTTGAGCAGATCGGTGCCGACACCATCACCGATGAAGACAAGAAGACCACCTACTACATCATCAAACTGCGCACGGATCGCAGTCACCTGGGGACGGATGAAAAGCCGTTGCTGATCATCCCGGGGATGGTGGCTTCGGTGGATATCATTACTGGCAAGAAGACAGTTCTCAGCTATTTGCTCAAGCCGATTATCCGGGCCCGCGCCGAAGCGCTGCACGAGCGGTAGTTCTCGGTTGGGGCTGATGGCCTCATCGCGGGCAAGCCTCGCTCCTACAGGGATTTGTGAACGCGCTATCCCATGTAGGAGCGAGGCTTGCCCGCGAAGGCGGTCTCAAAAACGCCGCAAGTCAAAAGCCATATCGTTATTCATTAACGGTATTCAAATTTCAATTCTTGGTGGAGAACCTGGTGTTTGACACGCTGGAGCGCGTGACTGTTAAGCGCTGGGGGACGCAGCGCTGAGTTTTGCAGTGTCTGAGCTGGCCTCATCGCGAGCAGGCTCACACCCACAGGGTTTTGTGTTGAATACAAAATCTGCGTCCACTGAAGATCCCCTGCAGGAGTGAGCCTGCTCGCGATGAGGCCGGTCCAGCCAACACAATAATTGGGGATGTTTGCTAGCATTGCGTCTGAATCAATCCAGCCCAGACACGAGTGCTCAACATGCAACTCCCGGACATGAACCTTCTGGTCGCCCTAGACGCCTTGCTCGATGAAGGCAGTGTGGTGGGTGCCGCGCGGCGGATGAACCTCAGCCCGGCGGCCATGAGCCGAACACTCACGCGAATCCGCGAGGCCATCGGCGATCCGATTCTGGTGCGCGCCGGTCGTGGTCTGGTGCCGACGCCCAAGGCGTTGGAGCTCCGCGAGCAAGTGCGCGACGTCGTCGAGCAGGCCGCATTGCTATTTCGCTCGGCTGATGCGGTGGACTTGGGTTCGTTGCGTCGTCGGTTCAACATCCGGGCCAATGACTTCTTCGTCGGTGTCTACGGCGGCAAGCTGTTTGACACTCTCGACCGCCAGGCGCCGCATTGCGAGCTGCGCTACGTCCCCGAGGGCGATGGTGATGATGAAGCGCTGCGCGAAGGGCGCATCGACCTGAGCATCAGTAACACCCGGCCGCTGACCCCGGAAGTGAAGGTGCAGAATCTGTTTTCCACTCATTTCGTCGGCCTGGTTCGCGAGGACCATCCACTGTTCGACGAAGAGATCACGGCCGAGCGCTTCGCCGGTTTCTCTCACATCAGCATGTCCCGTCGCGGCATTGCTCGCGGGCCGATCGATACAGCACTCAATGCCCTTGGGCTTGAACGGCGGGTGGCGGTGATTGCGCCGAGTTTCCATGCGGCGATGTTTGCGCTGCCGGATTCCAACCTGATTTTACCGGTGCCCAAGGAGGCGCTGTTGAGTGTGCGGCGCCTGGGCTTGAAGCTGCGCTCGTTTACCCTGCCGGTTCCATTGCCCACGCTGATGCTGACCCAGGCCTGGCACCCGCGTTTCGACAAGGATCCGGCGCATCGCTGGCTGCGTGAAACGCTCAAGGCGTGCTGTGACGAGACCTGGCTGGCCGCACAACCCACCTGAAATTGAACACTGTCCCCTGTGGGAGCGAGCCTGCTCGCGATAGGGCCATCACATTCAATATAGATGTTGACTGAACCACCGCTATCGCGAGCAGGCTCGCTCCCACAGGGGTTTTGTATTGCTGCATAGAGCGCACTTATAACCTGCCCATAAGTCAATTTTCGTCAGGTTCCACACTTCTTAAAATGCTTCGGTATTCAACCCCCGGAGCTTGCAGCAAATGACTTCCTTCACGGTCACGGCACCTCTCGCCGCGGCCAGTCCGGCCGCCGTTACGCCTCCGGTCTTCGGCCCGCGGATCATCATCGGTCTGGTCGGCGTATTGCTGGCGGTGTTGGTGTCGGGCCTCAACGAGATGGTGACCAAGGTCGCGCTGGCTGACATTCGCGGCGCATTGGCGATCGGCTACGACGAGGGCACCTGGCTGGTTGCCAGTTACACGGCGACCTCGGTAGCCGCCATGGCCTTCGCGCCCTGGTGCGCGGTGACGTTCTCGCTGCGGCGTTTCACCCTCTGCGCCATCAGCGCCTTCACCCTGCTGGGCGTGTTGTGCCCGTTCGCTCCGACCTACGAAAGCCTGCTGGTTATGCGCACCTTGCAAGGCCTGGCCGGCGGCGCACTTCCGCCGATGCTGATGACCGTCGCGCTGCGCTTTTTACCGGCCAACGTGAAACTATACGGTCTGGCGGGGTATGCGCTGACGGCCACCTTCGGCCCAGGGCTCGGGACCCCTCTGGCCGGTTTGTGGACCGAGTACGTCGGCTGGCAATGGACCTTCTGGCAAATCATCGCACCGTGCCTGATTGCCATGGCTGCCGTGGCTTACGGTCTGCCGCAGGATCCGCTGCGTCTGGAGCGCTTCAAGCAGTTCAATTGGCGCGGCTTGCTGCTGGGTTTTCCGGCGATCTGCATGTTGGTGATCGGCATCCTGCAAGGCAATCGGCTCGACTGGTTCGAGTCGAGCCTGATCTGCGGATTGCTCGGCGGTGGGTTGCTGCTGTTGGTACTGTTTTTGATCAATGAATGGTCGCAGCCGATCCCGTTTTTCAAGATGCAGATGCTCGGCATCCGCAACCTGTCGTTCGCCTTGTTGACCCTGGCCGGCGTGTTGGTCGTGCTGCTGGCAGTGATCATCATCCCGTCCAGCTATCTGGCGCAGGTTCAGGGTTATCGCCCGGTTCAGACCGCGCCGATCATGCTGCTGGCGGCCCTGCCGCAGTTGATCGCGCTGCCGTTGGTGGCGGCGCTGTGCAACCTGCGTTGGGTCGATTGCCGCTGGGTGCTGGGGCTCGGCTTGAGCATGTTGGCGCTGTCATGCATCGGCGGTTCGCAGCTCACCTCGGTGTGGATTCGCGACGATTTCTACGCGTTGCAATGGCTGCAAATCTTCGGTCAACCCATGGCGGTTCTGCCGTTGCTGATGCTCTCGACCGGCAGCATCACGCCGATGGAAGGCCCGTATGCCTCGGCTTGGTTCAACACCGTGAAAGGCCTGTCAGCGGTGGTCGCCACCGGGGTGATCGAGGCGTTGACCACGTCGCGGCTGCATTTCCATTCGACCATGCTGGTGGACAACCTCGGCAACTCCCCTCTGACCGACAGCGACAGCGCCGGCCTTGCCCATCGGCTGCATGAGCAGGCTGTGGTGCTGACGGCATCGGATCTTTATCTGTGCATGGCCGGCGTCGCGCTGACGTTGATCTTGCTGATTTTTTGGCTGCCGACGCGGATTTATCCACCGCGTGCACCGACATGAATGCTTCACTGAAACAGAAGGCTTTTATGACGACTCAAACAAAGCAAAAAGTGGCTGTCGGCGTCGCCGCAGTGGTGGCGGTCGGCGTGCTGATTTACCTGCTGGCGCCAGGCGTTTTCGGTAAGCGCACCCAGCAGAACACCAATGATGCCTTTGTCTCGGCGGACTTCACCTTGGTGGTGCCTCGCGTGGCGGGTTTCATCAAGGAAGTGCTGGTGGAAGACAACCAGCAGGTCAAGGCCGGGCAGTTGCTGGCGTTGATCGATGATCGCGACCTGCGTGCCGCCGCCCAAGCCGCCGATGCCGAAACGCTGGTGGCCAGGGCGCAACTGCAAAATGCTAAGGCGACCCTTGAACGCCAGACGTCGGTGATCGCTCAGGCCCAGGCCACGGTGGTGTCGGCCAAGGCTGAAATGGCCTTCGCCGAGCATGAACTGAACCGCTACAACCACCTCGCCGGGGTCGGTGCCGGCACTGTGCAGAATGCTCAGCAAGCGCGCACGCGCATCGATCAGGCCTCCGCGCGGTTGGCCAATGTCACGGCGGTGCTGGCGGCGGAACGCAAGCAAGTGGAGATCCTCACCGCGCAGCGCGACGCGGCCGACGGTGGATTGAAGCGGGCGCAAGCGGCGCTGGAAATGGCCAGCTACGAGTTGTCTTACACGCGCATCGTTGCCCCTCAGGACGGCATGGTGGGCGAGCGGGCTGTGCGGGTCGGCGCTTACGTAACGCCGGGCAGCAAGATTCTGGCGGTGGTGCCGCTGGCACAGGCTTACGTGGTCGCCAATTTCCAGGAAACCCAACTGACCGACGTGAAGCCTGGGCAGGATGTGCAAGTGCGTGTCGACAGCCTCGGAGGCGAGGTCCTGACGGGGCGCGTCGAGAGCATCGCGCCGGCGACCGGTGTGACGTTTGCGTCGATCAAACCGGACAATGCCACCGGCAACTTCACCAAGGTGGTGCAGCGAATTCCGGTGAAGATCATTCTGGATCCGGGGCAGGCATTGGCCGAGCGGTTGCGGGTGGGGATGTCGGTGGAGGCGAGGATTGATACGGCCAGTGAGGCGACTGCGTCCGAGGTGGTTCAGCGATGAAGATCTGCGTTGGCCACTGGCCTCAACTCACCCTGTGCGCCTCGCTGGTCATGAGCCTTTCCGCCTGCACCGTCGGCCCCGACTTCCAGAAGCCTCAACCCCAAAAAATCACTGAATGGTCAAAACCATCAAAAGCCGCCGCCAGCGAAGCGGTATCCACCGACATGAACGAACGCTGGTGGGACGTCTTCAACGACCCAAAACTCTCGGCCCTGACCCAGCGCGCCTTGACCGATAACCTCGATCTGAAACTCGCCAGCAGCCGCTTGCAGCAAAGCCGTGCGGCGCGTCAGGTCATCACGGCCGACCGTTATCCGAATACCGCCGCCACCGGCAGCTACGGGCGCAAACGCAACAGCGGAGAAGGTCTGAACGACCCATCAGGCAACAACGGTGATTCGGCGTTCAACCTCTGGGACGCCGGCTTCTCCGCTTCCTGGGAACTGGATTTCTGGGGCCGTGTGCGCCGCGAAACCGAAGCCGCCGATGCGACCCTGGAAGTCGCGGAAAACGATCGCCGTGGGGTGCTGCTGTCGGTGCTCGCCGAAACCGCTCAGGACTATATTCAACTGCGCGGCGTACAGAGTACGCGGGCCGTTACCGAGCAAAACCTCGAGGTCGCCCGGCACAGCCTGAAACTCTCGCAACTGCGTCTGGCCGACGGTGTTGCCACCGACCTTGATGTCGCCGAAGCGGCTGCCCAAGTCGCCGCCATCGAGTCGCGTCTGCCCGCGCTGGAACAGCGCCAGTCACAACTGATCAACGCCCTGAGCTTGTTGATGGGCGAACCGCCTCAAGCGCTCCAGGCCGAGTTATCCACAGACGCCCCCGTGCCTTCAACACCGCGCCAGGTCGCCATTGGCCTGCCGTCGCAATTGGCTGAACGCCGCCCGGATATTCGTCAGGCCGAAGCCCGACTGCACGCCGCTACTGCGAGCATCGGCGTGGCCAAGGGGGACTTCTATCCGCGGATTACCCTGTCGGGCAACATCGGTTCGCAAGCCATGCAACTGAGCGATTTCGGCTCCTGGGGCTCGCGCTCGTTCGGCATCGGCCCGCAATTCAGCCTGCCGCTGTTCGATGGTGGCCGCCTGCGCGGGGTCCTGAACTTACGCGAGGCGCAGCAACAGGAAGCCGCCATCGCTTACCAGCAAACCGTCCTGCGCGCCTGGCATGAAATCGACGATCAACTGAGCGCCTACAACGCCAGCCAACTACGCCGCGACAGCCTCGCCGAAGCCGTCCGCCAAAACCGGATCGCCCTGCGCACCGCGCAGCAGCAATATGTGGAAGGGGTGGTGGATTTCGTTAACGTACTGACAGTGCAAGGCGCCTTGTTGGCGACACAGGAGCAGTTTGTCGAGAGCTCGACCGGGGTGTCGCTGGCGATGGTGGGTTTGTATAAGGCGTTGGGTGGGGGATGGGAGTCGGTGTATCCGTTGGCTAGTGTCGTTACCAGTAATCCGGTTTGATGGCGGGAGCCTTATGGGTCGGTACCGGTGTCTGAAATTGGTGTACCTGCAACTCTTCAGAGGTGACGACACGCCGCATCCAGTGAGAGTGCTCCTTCAAAGAACCTGGTGATGGGCGGTTTAACTCGGCACGGTGAGGAAGAATGACCCCGACTTTCATGTCAGGAAAATCTTCTCGAATTGCTTTCAGGGCTGGAGTCATGTCTGTGTCACTGGATACCAGGACTAGCTGTTCGATTTGTTTATTAGCATGGAACTTGGTCTGTCTTGCGGCTGTGCGATACATGCTGATCGCAATGTGGACATCTGTCTCTTTCTCTTCAAGCTTCCAGATGTCGACTTTGTCTTGGCGAGAGGCGCCAGTTTTTCTGTCAATGAAGCGAGGTGCTTTCGCGGGCTCAAGCTTATGGCGACCGTAGTGAACGGCAACGTTGGTTGCTTTTAATGCACGCAAATAGGTGTCTTGAGCTTCTTTGGAGGCTCGGCCGCGAGTTGCAAGCTCTGGCTTGACGGATGAGGTGAAGTAATCAACCGAGATTAATGAGCTTTGGGGATTCTCGATGTAAGCGACATGGCCCAGCAAACTTTTCAGATTGAGCCATTTGTATGGCGTGCCCGCGAGTAATCCATAGAACACGTTGTAGCCATCGACAAAAAACGCGGTTCGCACAAACTCAATCCTCTGAAACGAAAAAACCGGCCGAAGCCGGTTTCTTCACCCCAACGGCCAGTGAATTTAATCTCTGCGTACGGGGTTCAGTTGGGGAATCCTAAGTCGGGTGTGTCATATACGTCAACCCACTGGCTGATCAACATTTGACTCGATTGAAGGATTTCCAGCGCCGGCGAGTCAGTTTTGATCGCCGACCTTGGTGATGGTCAAGGCGTTATCGGCCTGAGTTATTAGTAATTGCTACAGGAAGAGTGTTGAGGTGCTGCATTTCGATAAAGGTTTGAAGTGTCGATCGCTGCTCTCCGTATCGATTGAAAGTACGTTCCCAATCTGATGTGGGATTTATTACCGATAGCTACTGAAGGAAAGCCCACGTTTTCGTGCTGAGAAATCAGGCAATTTTGAAACAGCACATTTCTATCCAAGGACATCTATCCACTTGACGCCCACCCACCCTGTCATAGACTCCGCTCATCCGTCAGGGAGATACGGTTATGCGGCGTTTTTGTGTTTGGGTTATTGGATTGACCGTTGTGACCTGCGCAGTACACGCGCAAACGCCCGCGTCAGACGATCCGTTGTTGGAAAACAGCACCGCTGGCAGCAATGCGACAGCCAGCAGCGAGGCCCGGGGCGTGTTGCGTGCCCGGGATCAGGCGGTGCTCGCCAGTGAGTTGTCCGGGCGCATTGTCGAGCTGCCGTTCAGTGAGGGCGAGTCGTTCAAGAAGGGCGATACGCTGGCGCGTTTCGATTGTTCCGCTTATCAGGCCCAGCTCAATGCGGCGCAGGCTGCCAACCGTGGTGCGGGTGAAGAGTTGTCCCACAACAAACAGCTGGCGGCGTTGAATTCGGTCGGGCGTTTTGAAGTGGCGCGGGCCCAAGCCAAAGTCAGCGAGACGCAGGCGCAGTCTCAGGTTTATCAGGTTCAGGTGAAACGCTGCAGCGTGCTGGCGCCGTTCGATGGCCAGGTCGTCGAGCGCAAGGTCAAACGCTATGA
This sequence comes from Pseudomonas sp. FSL W5-0299, assembly GCF_005930655.1. Classification (NCBI taxonomy): domain Bacteria; kingdom Pseudomonadati; phylum Pseudomonadota; class Gammaproteobacteria; order Pseudomonadales; family Pseudomonadaceae; genus Pseudomonas; species Pseudomonas sp. FSL W5-0299. The sequence continues at coordinate 11,313 of NZ_RXHX01000055.1, read as the reverse complement.
AAGCGTGGCGGCCGGTGCACCGTTGCTGGATGTGGTAGACAATCGAACGCTGGAGATCCATCTGCTGGTGCCGTCACGCTGGATGGCCCGGCTCAAGCCCGGTCAGACCTTCAGCTTTGTCCCCGATGAAACCGGTCAAGCGCTGGATGCCACAGTCAAACGCCTCGGCGCTCGAATTGATGAAGGCAGCCAGACCTTGTTGCTGGTTGCAACACTGCCCAATGCCAACGGTTTGCTGGCCGGCATGAGCGGCACGGCGCGTTTCGCGGAGCTTAAATGAACGCGCCCGCTGCGAGCGGTGCCGAACAGGTCTTCGCCAGGTTTCTTGATCTCGAACGCCTGACCCGCGCTGCGCGCACGCCTGCGCAACTGGCCTACAGCCTGGTCAATGACGGGCAGGCGCTGTTTGGTTTTCGTCATGCGGCGCTGTTGATTGCCGGCAAGGTGCAGGCGGTGACGGGTGTCAGTGCCGTCGACCCGAATGCGCCATTCGTGGCGTTCGTCGAGCAGGCCGTGGCGCAGTTGTTCAAGGCCGGTGTGCTGAAGCAGGCAAGGGTGATACCGGCGAATGTCCTCAGCGAATCGATTCAGGCCGATTGGCAAAGTCTTTCGGCGGCTCAGGTGTTTTGGCTGCCGCTGATCGATCACCAGGGCGAGGTATTCGGTGGGCTGTGGCTGGCGCGGGACCTGCCGTGGAACCCTTCCGAGCAAGTGCTGCTGTCGCAACTGGGCGACACTTACAGCCATGCCTGGTTGGCGCTGCAACCGCGCAAACCGTGGCGGCTACGCTGGACCCGAAAACGTCGGGTGGCACTGGTCGCCGTGCTGTTGCTCGGGTTGCTGATCCCGGTGCGCCAATCGGTGCTGGCGCCGGCAGAAGTGGTTCCATTGGGCGGCCGCGTGGTGGCTGCGCCCTTGGACGGCGTGATTGCCGAATTCCTGGTCAAACCCAATCAGACGGTCAAAGCCGGCGACCTGTTGCTGCGCTTTGAAAGCACCACGCTCAAGGCCCAGGCCGATGTGGCCGAACGCGCCTTGGGGGTGGCCGAAGCTGAACTGAAAGCCAATTCCCAACGCTCGTTCGCCGATGCCGAGTCCAGCTCGAAGATCGATCTGCTGGCAGCGCGAGTCGAGCAAAAACGCGCCGAACGGGATTACGCCCACGAATTGCTCAAACGCAGTGAAGTCCGCGCCGAGCGCGGCGGTATCGCGGTGTTCGCCGATGCGGAGCGCTGGACCGGCAAGCCGGTGCAGACCGGCGAGCGGCTGATGGAAATCGCTGACCCGACCCAGGCCGAGTTGCGCATCGAACTGGCGGTGGGCGACGCGATATCCCTTGAGCCCGGCGCGCAAGTCGCGCTGTTTCTCGACAGCGATCCGTTGCAGCGGCACTTGGCGAAACTCGAACGCTCGGCTTATGAGGCGCAACCCACCGCTGCCGGACAACTGGCTTATCGCCTGGATGCGAATTTCGAGGGCGCACCGCCGCGCATCGGCCTGCGCGGCACCGCTAAAATTTTCGGCGACCGTGCTCCGTTGGCGTTGTACCTGCTGCGTCGACCTCTGGCCGGGTTGCGCCAGAGTGTGGGGCTTTAGATGAGCCTGCCGAGCCTGCCGAGCCTGCGGGCCGACTTGCAATTGTCCGTGGCGACTCCGGCCCTCGATGGCTCGCCGCGCTGGACCCTCGCCGACCCAGTGCGCGGGCGCTATTTCAAACTCGGTGCCGCCGCGATGCGGTTGCTGCGTCATTGGTCGTTGGGGGATCCCGAGCAGGTGTTACGCGCCGCCAACCGCGAGCCCGGGTTGCCACTCGATGGCGCGGAGCTTGAGCAGTTGCTGGGCTTTTTGCGTGGCCACGACCTGATCAGCGCACTCGACCCGCAACAGCGCGCCAGTTACAGCCTGAAGGCAGCCGCCCAGCGTCAGACGCTGTGGCAGATCCTGCTGCACCAATACCTGTTTTTTCGCATTCCCCTGTGGCGCCCCGACGCTTTTCTCAATCGTGCCTGGCCATGGATCGAGCGCTTCGGCCCGCGGGCGCTGCGCTACGGGTTGCCCGTGACGTTGGGGCTCGGGGTGTTTCTGGTGTCGCGGGACTGGCAGCGGTTTATCGCCACCTTCCCGCATCTGTTCAGTCTCGGCGGCGCTCTGGCGTTCGGTGTGGCGCTGTTTTTTGCCAAGCTCTGTCACGAGTTCGGCCACGCCTTCATGGCCAAGCGCGCGGGTTGTCGGGTGCAGAGCATGGGCGTGGCGTTCATGGTGTTGCTGCCGATGTTTTACACCGATGTCAGTGATGCCTGGCGGGTCAATGATCGTCGTGCGCGACTGTTGATCGGCGCCGGTGGTGTGCTGGCGGAATTGCTGCTGGCGAGCATTGCACTGCTGGTCTGGTCATTGCTGCCGGACGGTCCCGGGCGCACCGCTGCATTCATGCTCGCCAGTGCCACCTGGATCACCACGCTGGTGATCAACCTCAACCCGTTCATGCGCTTTGATGGTTACTTTTTGCTCAGCGACTTTTGGGAAGTGGACAACCTTCAAGGGCGAGCCTTTGCCTTGTGTCGTTGGCGGTTGCGCGAGTTTTTGTTCGGCTATGGGGCTGCGGCGCCGGAGCCCTGGTCGCCGAAGATGCAGCGTCGATTGCTGATCTGGGGCTATGGCGCGTGGCTGTGGCGTGCGGCGTTGTTTCTCGGGATCGCGCTGGCGGTCTATCACCTGTTCTTCAAGGTGTTGGGGATTTTCCTGATGCTGGTGGAGCTGGTTTGGTTCATCTTCCTGCCGATCTTGAGTGAGTGGCGGCAGTGGTGGAGCCGACGGGAGCAGGCCTATGTCCCCCGCGTGTTGCTCAGCGGTCTGGCCTTGCTCGGACTGGTGCTGGTGCTGGTTTTGCCGTGGCGCAGTGCGGTGGAGCTGCCGACGATGCTGGAAGCGGGACGCGCCAGTGCGTTGCACGCGCCCGTCGCGGCGCGGGTCAAAACGGTGAACGTGCATGACGGTCAGGTGGTTGCCCAGGGCGAGGTGCTGATCGAACTGGAATCGCCGGACCTGGACTCGCGCCAGGCCATCGTCCGGCGTGAAATCCAGATCCAGCAGTTGCAGATGCGCCGTCAGGCCAGTCGCAGCGAAACCGCCGCCGACGCCGGGATTATCGAGCAACGCCTGGCGGAGGCGGTTGCCGACTATCGCGGGCTGGCCGCCCAGCGTGAACGTCTGCTGCTGCGCGCGCCCCACGCCGGCACCGTGCGCGATCTGTTGCCGCAACTGGTGGCAGGTCGCTGGCTGTCGACCAAAGATCCCCTGGCGCGGGTCGTTGAAGACGGTGCACGGTTGCGTGGCTATCTGGCCGAAGCCGAACTGTGGCGCGTGGCGCCGGGGGCCACCGGGCGGTTCATTGCCGATGATCCGATGCACCCGGCGATCGCCGTGCGATTGACCGAAATCGACACCAATGGCGCGGCCTATGTCGATCAGGAAGCGCTGACGTCCGATCACCACGGGCCGATTGCCGTGCGCCGGGATGCACATCAACGGGCTGAGCCGGTGCAGGGACAATACGGGGCGCGGTTGAGCACCCTCGAAGCCGCGCCGACGCCGATGCAACCCTTGCGCGGCGTGGTGGTGTTGCAGGGCAGCGGCGAGTCGTTGTTGGGCGTGGCCTGGCGCCGCATGGCGGCGCTGGGTGTCAGGGAAAGCGGTTTCTAAGGAGAGCAGGTGATGGCGAATACCGAATCAGTGGCGGCCGATGGCTTGGTGGTTCGGCCCTCGCGGACCAGCGATGGGCCTTTTTTGCACAGTCTTTACCAGGCGGCGCGGCCGGATCTGCAATGGATCGACGGCGATCGAGAAGTGATTGAGCAGGTGGTCGCCCAGCAATTTCAGGTGCAGGAACAGGGATTGGGGGAGCGATTCCCCAACGCGATGCATTACGTGATTGAAAAGCTCGACACAGCCATCGGTGCGCTGACCACCGATTTTGGCCCCAATGAAATTCGCGTGTTGTACCTGGCGTTCATTCCGCAGGCCCGCGGCCAGGGTTTTGGCCGCAAGGTGCTGCAAGGTGTGCAACAAGCCGCCCAACAGATCCGTTGCCCGGTGGCCACGGTGGTCTGGGCCAACAATCCCCATGCGCGCCAGCATTACCTGGCGCTGGGGTTTCAGGTTGAAGAGTGCAGCCCGGCGGCGGAGCGGTTGGTGTGGTATCCACAAGGCTGAATCCATCCCCGCCCACTGTAGGAGCGAGCCTGCTGGCGATGGCGGAGTATCAGTCACCATAGGTGTGAATGAACCACCGCCATCGCGAGCAGGCTCACTCCTACAATGGGATTTCGGTGTGTTCAGTTGAAGGCGATATAGAAATACCCCATGTCCGGATCACGGCCCATGGCCGGCACACGAGAGACAAAAATGCCCTGCACCTGACCCAGCATCGGTAACTCCAGCGTGCATAACCCATCCACAAACGCTGTGGGTTCCAGACTGTTGAACTCGACACTGAACGGCACGCGCTCGCTGTTTGGCATCCGCGAATGGGGTGTTTCTTCAAGCGTGTAGATTTGGATCGACAACTCACTGCCATCCGGCAGCCGCAGCGAGCCTGTCTTGCCCAGCAGGGTCTGAAAGTGTTGGCTTTGAACCTGTTGCAACATGGCGTCACTCCCGAAAAAACGGCCGGGGGATGGGTATCCCCCGGCCAGACCTCAATTGCGAGAAGGGAACAACCCGTTCAAGGCGATGCTGAAGTTGAGCACCAGGAATGGGTTCATCGTTTCCATCGGCAAACCGTTACCGGCCGACGAGATTTCCCCCGTCACGGCAGTGGCCACGCCCTTCAGCGGTACCGCCGCAGCGCCTTGCGCATCAGAGAAGATGCTCGCCGAGCCCGGGCCGCCGCCCGAAGCACCGATGTACGAGTTGGTCGCGGTTGGAGTGGTGACCGGGTTGCTCGCCGGGCTGGCCAGTTGCAGGGTGGTGGTGGCCGTCAGCCCGGACAAGGCATGGGTGTGATTCGGCAGGTTGGTGATGGTCGCGGTGACGTTCTCGGTCCCGGAGAATTCGCCAATGACCCGTGGTGTCAGGTTCAGCCCGTTGCCCATGCACACCGGCATTCGGCCTTGCAGGTTGGGTAGCATGAAGTTGGTGGAGCCATTGCCGCCGAAGTTGACGCCGAGCAGGGCAAATAGCGCGTTGTATTGCTGGACCGCCAGCGTCTGGCCGTTGCACAGGGCCCAGCCGTTGGGAGCAAAGTTAAAGGCGAAAGGCTGAATAGTGCCCATGAATACTTCCATAGTTCCTTATCCCTCAGGTTAGTGTCTGAAGCGTCACGTAAGGCCCAGTTATCCGGGCGGATCGCGCTGATCAGCCGACTCCATTCATCTCCGTGGCTGGGTCACGCCAAGCCAGAGCGTAGTAGATCCGGATGATTGCCGAATGTCGTTGGTCGTAAAGCCAGCATCGACGACGGCGCTGACGCTGACCTACAGTGATGACACGCTTCACGCTTTTTCACTGGCAGTCCCGAGGGGAGCAATGGAGGCGTACAGAGAGTTGCCACTTGAGGGCACCCAAGGCCCGCAAGCGACACCCGGTGCCTGGGCGAGCGTCAAGCGCTTGCTTCGGTGGGTGCGCGAACATTGGCTGTTGCCGATCCTCGCGTTGGCCGCGCTGGTGCGTTTCTACGACCTGACGGCGGCGGCTATCTGGGGCGACGAAGGCTCCAGCCTGCTGATGAGCCAGTTTTCGCTCGGCGGGATCTGGCTGCACGCCGCGTACGATGTCCACCCGCCGCTGTATTTCATGCTGCTGCACGGCTGGGTCGAGCTGTTCGGCGACGGTATATTTTCGATCCGTAGTTTCAGCGCGCTGCCCGGGATCGCCACGGTGTGGCTCGGCGTCTGGCTGATGGACTTGCTTGCCACCCGGCGTGCCGCACTGCTGGCCGGTTTGCTGTTGGCGCTGCTGCCAACGGCGGTGCGATACAGCCAGGAAGTGCGGATGTACTCACTGCTGGGCCTGTGGCTGATCGGTGCGACGATTGCGCTGGTCTACTGGATCCGATACCCCCGGCGCACGCGTTATCTGGTGGCGTATGTGCTGCTCATGACAGCGGCGTTCTACACCCATTACTTCACCGCCCTGTGCGTGCTTTGCCATTGGCTGTATCTGGGGGTGATCCGCCTGCAACCAGGTTACCGCTTGCGGCATATTCAACGCCCCGGCTGGTGGCTGGCGAACGTGGCGATTGTGTTGTTGTACTTGCCTTGGGTGCCGAGCCTGATCGATCTGGTCCAGCACATGGATCAGCTCAAGGCCAATGGCGATGTGGGATGGGAGGCACCGGTCACGTTCGGCTCGTTGCCGTCGATGATCTGGTCGTTTCTGATTCAGGACGATGGCGAGAACCTGCCGACCCTGATTTTCAGCACGTTACCTTTGGCGTTGCTGGCCTTGATGTGGGTGGCGCTGGCGCGGGATCGCAGCGTGATTCGGGGCAGTGCGCTGGTGGTGATCTACACCGTTGTGCCGTTGCTGGTAGTGTTTGGGGTGTCGTTTGCCTCGCCGGTGTTCATCGAGCGTTACCTCACCGCCTACGCCCTCGGCCTGCCAATGATTGCCGCACTGGCCATTGATCGCCTGTACTCAGGGGCCCGGGTGTTGGCCATGACAGTGCTGGTGTTGTTTGCCGGTGTCGAACTGGTGGGCCTGAATAACAACGCCACGGTCGATAGCAACGACCAGTTCAACGTCATGGTCAATTACGTCAACCAGCACTTCGTTGCCGGTGACCGAATCGTCACCAGCGACATGCTTTGGTACCTCAGCTACGTCTATTACAACCGCACCGACGCCAAGCCGTTGCTGTACACGCCACCGTTACCAGGCGGTGCGTCGAGCCGGCCGAGTGCTTATGGTTTCGGCACGTTGGTGACCCCGGCCATTTACCTCGATAGCCTTGGCACCTTGCCCAAAGGCACGGGGCGCGTGTGGTTGATCGGCACTGTCGGTGTGCCGGACGAGTTCGCCCCGTTGCCCGCCGGCTGGCGGAGCGTTGGCCAAACGCAGGCAGGAGGCGCCAATGCGCGCTTGTTCGTGATGCGTTAAGTCAGTAACAAAAATCTTGTTTTTCAGACGATTTAGCTTCGATTTGATATCAAAACACTACTACTGCTTCAGCCATTCATAGTCTACGCTCCGTCATACATAAAGGACTGATGATCAGGTGAAGGGATGCAGCAGTACCACTTTATCTCCGGCTTGCCGCGTTCAGGCTCGACCCTGCTTTCTGCCATCCTGTTGCAGAACCCGCGTTTCCACGCCGGCATGACCAGCCCCGTTGGCGCCCTGTTTTCAGGTGTTCTGGAACAGTGCAGCGCCGGCAGCGAGTTTGGCGCGGTGATCGATACCGATCTGCGCCGACGCTTATTGCGCGGTCTGTTCGACTCCTTCTACGCCGACAAGGCCGACAAACCGGTGGTGTTCGACACCAACCGGCTATGGAGTTCGCGCTTGCCGGCCATCAGCGACCTGTTCCCGCAAGCCAAGGTCATTGCCTGTGTGCGCAATGTCGCCTGGGTCATGGACAGCATCGAGCGTTTGTACCGCGCCAACCCCTTTGAAAACACCAAACTGTTCGGCGACGCGATCGAGCGCAACACCGTCTACAGCCGTTGCGAAACCCTGGCCCAGCGCAATCGCCTGGTGGGATTTGCCTGGGCTGCGCTCAAGGAAGCCTATTACGGCGAACACGCCGAGTCGCTGCTGATCGTCGACTACGACCTGCTGACTCAGGCGCCGGATCGGGTGATGCGGCTGGTCTACGACTTCATCGGCGAACCCTGGTTCGAGCATGACTTTGACCACCTCGCTTACGACGCGCCAGCGTTCGACCAGGCCCTGGGGGTTTCGGGCCTGCACAAGGTCAAGCCGAGGGTCGAACTGCAATCGCGGCGAACGATTTTGCCGCCGGACTTGTTCAAGCAGTACGCAGAATTGTCCTTCTGGCTCGATGGCTCAGCCAGCGCCGCCAATGTCATTCGCATGAAAGCCGATGCCGCGATCAGTTGATCGCGGCATTTTCATTTTCGCGTCACGAAAGTTCGAGTCCGGGTGAGCAGCATGTGGTGGAGCAAAGGCAAGTCGCGGGTTACCGAAGGTGCACGGGCGCTGGTCTCGCCCATGATCATGTCCCTGGAGCCGCGGATGTTGTTCGACGGCGCGGTCGCGGCCACCGTGGCGGATGCCGCCCAGCCTGAAAGCCATCCCACGGCCGACGCGGCGAAAGCGCCGGCGAATGATCAGCCGGTCGCCAGCAAAGACACCCACGGCCAGGCCGATGCCACGCCGGCTTCAACACCCGTTGCCGTACCGGGGCAGAGCGTGGTGTTCGTCGATTCCCGGGTCAAGGACGCCGACAGCCTGCTCAAGGGCGTGGCACCCGGCACTCAAGTGGTTCAGCTGGACGCGAGTCGGGACGGTCTGCAACAGATTGCCGATTATCTGGATACCCATCAGGGCATCAGTTCCGTGCAAATCATCGCTCACGGCAACGCGGGCGACCTGTGGCTGGGCGACAGCTATCTGTCGGCCGACAACGTCGCGGCCCGAAGTGCGGTGCTGGCGGAAATCGGCAAGGACATGAATGCCGGCGGCGACATCATGATCTACGGCTGCTACACCGCCGAAGGTGAGCGAGGCTTGAGTTTTGTCGATTCCCTCGCGCAGCTGACCGGCCGTGATGTGGCTGCTTCCAGCAACCGCACCGGGATCGGCGGCGACTGGGACCTGGAAATTGTCACCGGCAACATCGAAAGCGCCAACGTGCTGTCGACCACGGCCATGAGTGAGTATCAGTGGGGCCTGGCGACCTGGACTGCTACCAACAACGGCAACACCGGTATCGGCTCGTTGCGTGCCGCCATCGCTTCGGCGCAGAACGGCGATATCGTCACCTTCAACGCCAGCATGACAGTGCAGCTGACGTCCGAACTGCTGATCAACCAGAACATCACCGTCGATGGCGACTTGAACAACGACGGCGTGGCTGACGTAATTCTCGACGGTCAGTACCGGACGCGGGTGATTGAAATTGCCGCGGGCAGAACCGTGACCCTTGATGGCCTGGTGATTACTCGTGGCCTGGTGGCGGGAACGGGCGGCAACGGTGGCTACGGTGCCACAGGGGCAATGGCCGGGGGGATTTTCAACGCCGGCATCCTGACCCTGAACAACGTCAGCGTGACCTCCAATGCCGCTTCCGGCGGCGGTGGCGGCGGCGGTGTCACGGGTGCTTTTTACGGCGGTGGCGGTGGTGGTGGCGGCGGTTTGGGCGGTCAGAACGGTGGGCATGGTGGCTCGGCCGGGCCGGGCACCGGCACGTTGGGCGGCCAGGCTGGCAGCGCCAATGCCGGCGGCTACGGTGGCGGTTATGACGCGACCCACATGGGCGGTCGCGGTGGCACCAATACTGGCGGCGCGGGCGGGCTGGGCGTGTCCTATTACAGTAACGGCGGTAACGGCTCGACGGCCACCAATGGCACGATTTCCATTGGCGGCGGGGGCGGTGGCGCCGGTTGGGACAAAGTCGGTGGCGCTGGCGGCAACGCGGCGGGCGGGATCTACAACGCCAGCAGCGGCACCATTACCATCATCGGCACTTCGACCATCAGCAACAACATCGGCGCCGGTGGTGGCGGTGGCGGTGGCGGTGGCCAAGGCAGCAATGCCAGCAATGGCGGCATCGGCGGTCGGGGCGTCGGCGCGATCTGGAACAAAGGCACGCTGCTGATCACGGCCTCCAACTTCGCGGCCCTGGCTGGTAATGCCGCGGCCAGTGGAGCAGGCGGTACCGCGCAGGGTGGAGGTACAAACGGAACTTCGCCGACCTCCGTCGCGACTATCTTCAACGACGGAGGTGTACTCAACACCGCGTATGCGCCGCCGCCGACCGCAACCATTGTGGTCGCTGACACCACTCTGAGCATCGGCGAAACGTCCTTGGTGACGATCACCTTTTCCGAGGCCGTGACCGGTTTCACCAACGCCGACCTGACCATTGCAAATGGCACCCTGAGCGCCGTCAGCAGCGCCGATGGCGGCATCACCTGGACGGCCACCTTCACGCCGACCGTGAGCATTTCCGATACGACCAACCTCATCACCCTGGACAACACCGGGGTGAGCAACGGCCTGGGCACGGCCGGCGTCGGTACCACGAACTCCAATAACTACGTGGTCGACACCTTGCGCCCCACCGTCGGCATCGTGTTCACCGACACCGCGCTGAAGGTCGGCGAAACATCGCTGGTGACCTTCACCTTCAGCGAGGCCGTGACAGGTTTTACCAACGCGGACCTGACGATTGCCAACGGCACCTTGTCGGCCGTGAGCAGCAGCGATGGCGGCATCACCTGGACGGGCACCTTCACGCCAACCGCCAGCATCACTGACGCGACCAACCTGATCACCCTCGATAACACCGGGGTCAGCGACCTGGTCGGCAACGCCGGCAGCGGCACCACCGATTCGAACAATTACGCCATCGATACCGTGCGCCCGACCGCGACCATCGTGGTGGCCGACACGGCACTGAAAATCGGCGAAACGTCGCTGGTGACCATCACCTTCAGCGAAGCCGTCAGCGGTTTCACCAACGCCGACCTGACCCTCGCCAACGGCACCCTGAGCGCGGTGAGCAGCAGCGATGGCGGCATCACCTGGACGGCGACCTTCACACCGACTGCCAGCGTCAATGACACAACCAACCTGATCACCCTGAACAACACAGGGGTCAGCGACCTGGCGGGCAACGCCGGCAGCGGCACCACCGATTCCAACAACTACGCCATCGATACATTGCGTCCAACGGCAACCATCGTGGTGGCGGACACCGCATTGAGAATCGGTGAGACCTCGCTGGTGACCATCACCTTCTCCGAGGCGGTGAGCGGTTTCACCAACGCCGACCTGACTATCGCCAACGGCACATTGACGGCCGTGAGCAGCAGCGACGGCGGCATTACCTGGACGGCGACCTTCACGCCGACCGCCAGCATCAACGACACAACCAACCTTATCACCCTGAACAACACCGGGGTCAGCGACCTGGCGGGCAACGCCGGCAGCGGCACTACCGATTCGAACAACTATGCCATCGACACCGTGCGGCCAACGGCAACCATCGTGGTGGCGGACACCGCATTGAGAATCGGCGAAACCTCGCTGGTCACCATCACCTTCTCGGAAGCGGTCAGCGGTTTCACCAACGCCGACCTGACCCTTGCCAACGGCACGTTGAGCGCGGTGAGCAGCAGTGACGGC
>NZ_RXHX01000054.1:0-27539 GCF_005930655.1 Pseudomonas sp. FSL W5-0299 | reverse complement strand
CTCGGAAAATATGGCGCAGCGGACGGGACTCGAACCCGCGACCCCCGGCGTGACAGGCCGGTATTCTAACCGACTGAACTACCGCTGCGCGTCGGTGGAGGCTTTTAACAGCTTCCATCTTGCTCTCGCAAGACTCTCGGATTTGGTGGGTGATGACGGGATCGAACCGCCGACATTCTGCTTGTAAGGCAGACGCTCTCCCAGCTGAGCTAATCACCCGTTTGCATCTCCGAGGCCGCGAAATTTACGCAGGTAGCGAACCTAAGTCAATAGCAGGATTGAAGTTTTTTCAAAACAGCTCCAAGTACAAGCTTCAAGCGGCAAGTAAAAGCAGGATCGCGTATTCAGGGCTTGCACGGGCTCGCATTTACTTGCCGCTTGTAGCTTGAGACTTGCAGCTTCTACTTGTAGACCATCTTCTTGGTCATGCCGCCATCGACCACAAATTCCTGGCCGGTGACGAACCCGGCATTCTTCGACAACAGCCACGCCACCATCGCCGCGACGTCTTCGACAGTCCCGACCCTGCCCGCCGGATGCTGGGCATGGTCGGCATCGGTCAGGGGGGCGGCACGTCGTGCCGCCGGGTCTCGCGCGTCGATCCAGCCAGGGCTGACCGCGTTGACGCGTATTTCCGGCCCAAGGCTGATGGCCAACGCGTGAGTCAGGGCCAGCAGGCCGCCCTTGCTCGCCGCGTAAGCCTCTGTATCAGGCTCTGATTGCCCGGCACGGGTCGAGGCCAGGTTGACGATCGCACCGCTGTGAGCGCGCAGATACGGCGCACAGTGTTTGGCCAACAGCATTGGCCCACTGAGATTGACCGCCAGCACCCGGTTCCAGTAAGCCAGGTCGAGGCTTTCCAGGGTGATGTTGTGCGGGTCGGCCACCGCCGCGTTGCACACCAGCGCATCCAGACGCCCGAATTGACCCAGCACCTCGGCAACGCCCAGCGCCACTTGCCCCTCGTTCGAGACGTCCATGGCGACGAACCAGGCGTTTGCGCCCAGCACTTTTGTCACTTTCGAACCACGCTCTCGATCAAGATCGGTCAGCACCACCTGCCAGCCTTCGCTGATCAGCCAGGCCGCGATCCCCAACCCGATGCCGCGTGCAGCACCGGTGACCAGTGCAACGCGGCCATGGGTGCCGGTACCCGGCGTCGCCAACTCGATCACAAGGCCGCCAACCCGCGCGCCAGATCGGCTTGCAGGTCTGCCACGTCTTCCAGACCGACAGCGATACGGATCAGGCTGTCACGAATGCCCGCCGCTTCACGCTCTTGCGGCGCCAGACGGCCGTGGGAGGTGGTGCTCGGGTGCGTGATCGTGGTTTTGCTGTCGCCCAGGTTGGCGGTGATCGAAATCAGACGGGTCGCATCGATAAAGCGCCAGGCGCCCTCTTTGCCGCCCTTGACCTCGAAACTCACCACGGCGCCGAAACCTTTCTGCTGGCGCAGCGCCAGTTCGTGCTGCGGATGGCTCTTGAGGCCGGCGTAATGGACCTTCTCGATGCCGTCCTGCTGCTCCAGCCACTCGGCCAGTTGCTGGGCGTTGGCGCAATGCGCCTTCATGCGCAGGCTCAGGGTTTCCAGACCCTTGAGGAAGATCCAGGCGTTAAACGGGCTCAGGGTCGGCCCGGCGGTGCGCAGGAAACCCACCACTTCTTTCATCTGCTCGCTGCGACCGGCGACAACGCCGCCCATGCAACGGCCCTGGCCATCGATGAACTTGGTCGCCGAGTGCACGACGATGTCCGCGCCCATCTTCAGCGGTTGTTGCAACGCAGGGGTGCAGAAGCAGTTGTCGACCACCAGCATCGCGCCTTTGGCATGAGCGATTTTCGCCAGCTCGGCAATGTCTACCAGCTCTGCCAATGGATTGGACGGCGACTCGACGAACAGCAATTTGGTGTTGGCCTTGATGGCCGCGTCCCAACCGGACAGGTCCGCCAAAGGCACGTAGTCGACTTCGATGCCGAAGCGCTTGAAGTACTTTTCGAAGAGACTGATGGTCGAGCCGAACACGCTGCGCGACACCAGCACGTGATCACCAGCGCTGCACAGGCTCATGACCACCGCCATGATCGCTGCCATGCCGGTGGCGGTGGCGACCGCTTGCTCGGCGCTTTCCAGCGCGGCAATGCGCTCTTCGAACGCGCGAACGGTCGGGTTGGTATAGCGCGAGTAAACGTTGCCCGGCACTTCACCGGCAAAGCGCGCCGCCGCATCGGCAGCGGTACGGAATACGTAGCTTGAAGTGAAGAACATCGGATCACCGTGTTCGCCTTCCGGCGTGCGGTGCTGACCGGCGCGTACGGCCAGGGTATCGAACGCTACGCCTTCGAGGTCGCTGTCCAGCCGACCGGCATCCCAATCCTGACTCATGCTGTCACTCCTTGCCTTGTTCTTTATAAGTAGATACAAAACCGGCCCCTCAGGGCCGGTAGTTACTCAGTTGTTGTACAGATCAATGATCGCGCTGACGGCCTGCGTCTTGACCTTGGAGGCATCGTTACGTGCCTGCTCGATCTTGTTCAGGTAAGCCTCATCGACGTCACCGGTGACGTACTGGCCGTCGAACACCGCACAATCGAACTTCTCGATCTTGATCTTGCCGCCACCGACCGCTTCGATCAAGTCAGGCAAGTCCTGATAGATCAGCCAGTCGGCGCCGATCAGGTCGGCAACGTCCTGGGTCGAACGATTGTGGGCGATCAGCTCGTGAGCGCTCGGCATGTCGATACCGTAGACGTTCGGGTAGCGAACGGCCGGTGCTGCGGAGCAGAAGTAGACGTTTTTCGCGCCGGCTTCACGGGCCATCTGGATGATCTGCTTGCACGTGGTGCCACGAACGATCGAGTCGTCCACCAGCATCACGTTCTTGCCGCGGAATTCCAGTTCGATGGCGTTGAGCTTCTGGCGTACGGATTTTTTCCGTGCAGCCTGGCCCGGCATGATGAAGGTCCGGCCAATGTAGCGGTTTTTCACGAAGCCTTCGCGGAACTTGACGCCCAGGTGGTTCGCCAGCTCCAGGGCCGCAGTGCGGCTGGTGTCCGGGATCGGGATGACCACGTCGATGTCGTGTTCAGGACGTTCGCGCAGGATCTTCTCGGCGAGCTTCTCGCCCATGCGCAGACGGGCCTTGTACACCGACACGCCGTCGATGATCGAGTCCGGACGCGCCAGGTAGACGTGTTCGAAGATGCACGGGGTCAGGGACGGGTTGGTCGCGCACTGACGGGTGTGCAGCTTGCCATCTTCAGTGATGTAGACCGCTTCGCCTGGTGCCAGGTCGCGAATAAGGGTGAAGCCGAGCACGTCCAGGGAGACGCTTTCGGAGGCGATCATGTACTCGACGCCTTCGTCGGTGTGACGCTGACCGAAGACGATCGGGCGGATGCCGTGCGGGTCGCGGAAACCGACGATGCCGTAACCGGTCACCATTGCCACGACCGCATAACCACCGACGCAACGGTTATGCACGTCGGTTACAGCGGCGAATACGTCTTCTTCGGTAGGCTGCAACTTGCCGCGCTGGGCCAGTTCGTGCGCGAACACGTTGAGCAGCACTTCCGAATCGGAGTTGGTGTTGACGTGGCGCAGGTCAGATTCGTAAATCTCCTTGGCCAGCTGTTCAACGTTGGTCAGGTTACCGTTGTGCGCCAGGGTGATGCCGTAAGGCGAGTTGACGTAAAACGGTTGAGCTTCGGCCGAGGTCGAGCTGCCCGCGGTCGGGTAACGCACATGGCCAATGCCCATGTGACCGACCAGGCGCTGCATGTGACGCTGATGGAACACGTCACGCACCAGGCCATTGTCCTTGCGCAGGAATAACCGGCCATCATGGCTGGTCACGATACCGGCAGCGTCCTGGCCGCGGTGCTGGAGGACGGTTAGCGCGTCATACAGCGCCTGATTGACGTTCGACTTACCGACGATACCGACGATGCCACACATGCGACGCAACCCCTACTTAATGGATCTGAACTGAACACAACTCACTGAGGCGTTTTGGCCGTCGGCAAGAGGTGCTCCTTGAACGGTATCTCAGCGGGTACGCTGATACCGCTGGCAAGCCACTGACTGCTCCACCCGAGGATCAGGTTTTTGGACCAGTCTGCGACCAATAGAAATTTTGGCACGAGCTGTGACTGTTGCCACCACCCGTCCTGCTGTACCGGCCCCAGGCTCAACAGCCCGACCGCCACGACCACCAGCAACACGCCACGCGCGGCGCCGAAGGCCATGCCGAGGAATCGATCGGTCCCGGATAGCCCGGTGACGCGTACCAACTCGCCGATAAGATAATTGATCATTGCGCCTACGATTAACGTGGCGATAAACATGATGGCGCAGCCCGTGATCACACGAGCTGATGGCGTTTCGATGTATCCGGCGAGGTGCTCGGACAATGCACCACCGAACATCCAGGCGACGACTCCTGCGATGATCCAGGTCACCAGCGATAATGCTTCTTTGACGAAGCCGCGGCTCAGACTGATCAATGCGGAGATGGCGACGATTGCAACGATCGCCCAGTCAACCCAGGTAAATGGCACAGTGCAGCCTACAGACGGATAAGGCGGCGCATTTTAGCAGAGCGCATGGCTATCGGTAAGCTGCGATTGTCAGTGCATTTCAAATCGGGGCGATAGTTTTAGTTGCGCTCAGGCTGGAAACGCACCACAAAACCCTTGAGGTTCTTCTGGCGGCCCAACAAGTCGCGCAGGCGATCCGCTTCGGCGCGCTCGATCAGCGGCCCGACAAACACCCGATTCTTGCCATCGGCCGTGCGGATATAGGCGTTATAGCCCTGACTGCGCAGGTCTTTTTGCAGACTTTCTGCGCTTGCACGGCTCGACAGACTGGCCAGTTGCACCGACCAGCTGACCGAAAGGCCATTGGCATCGACGCGGCTTTGAGTCGTGTCTGGCTTGCCCGGCGCGGCCGTAATCGGCTGGGCAGGCGGCGTCGTCGGCGCAGCAGGCTTGACCACAGGCGCGGGAGCGACCGGTTTGGTAGCAGGCGCAGCCGCGGCTGGCGCACTCGGGGTGATCGGCGCCACGGGTGCTTCTTGCTGAGCGATCTCGTCATCGCTTGGCACAGGTTCCTGAGGCAGCGCTTGTGGCTCGGGCACCACCACTGGCTCGACCTGCACTGGCGGTACCGAGGGTGCTTGCGGCGCAGCCGGGGCTTCGACCGTCACTTGACGCTGCTCATCCTGGCGGGAAAACAGCATCGGCAGAAAAATAACCGCCAGCGCCACCAGAACCAGGGCGCCAACCATGCGCTGTTTGTATGCCTTATCCAGCAATGCCATTTGCCGCTTCCTCCGTGGAGCGCCGGGCCAGCCATTCGAGGGCCTCGGCGACACAATAAAATGATCCGAACAACAGAATCTCGTCGTCGCTCGTTGCCAGTGCGCACTGCCCTTCCAGGGCGGCGGCCACACTGTCATAAGACGTTACCGCAGCGCCAAGGTTCTGCAACGCCGCCTGCAAATCGGCCACCGGGCGCGCACGCGGCGAATCCAGCGGCGCGACAGCCCATTGCTGGACACTAGCATTCAATTCACTGACAACACCATCCAGATCCTTGTCCGCCAACAAGCCAAACACCGCCAGACGCTTGCCGACCGGCGGACGAACGGCCAGACGGCGCGCCAGATACTCGGCTGCATGCGGGTTATGCCCCACATCCAGCAACAGGCTCAGACGCTTGCCCTGCCAATCGATTTGACGGCGGTCAAGACGACCTGCCACCCGCGTCGCTGTCAGCGCATTGATTACTTGCGAATCGACCCACGGCAAACCGAGCAACAGGTAAGCCTGCAAGGCCAGTGCGGCGTTTTCCATCGGCAGATCGAGCAACGGCAGATCATGCAACTCGACCACTCGCCCTTGAGCGTCAAGACCGCTCCATTGCCAATTGTGATCGGTCACACCGAGGTCGAAATCGCGCCCACGCAGGAAAAACGGGCAATTGAGCTCGCGGGCTTTATCCAGCAGAGGTTGCGGAGGATTCAGGTCACCACAGAGCGCAGGCGCGCCCTGGCGGAAGATGCCGGCTTTCTCAAAAGCCACGGATTCGCGGGTATCGCCCAGGTAATCGGCGTGATCGACGCCAATACTGGTGACCAGCGCCATGTCGGCATCGACTACGTTGACCGTGTCTAGACGCCCGCCCAAGCCGACTTCCAGCACCACGGCATCAAGCCCTGCCTGTTGAAACAGCCAGAACGCCGCCAGGGTGCCCATCTCGAAGTACGTCAGGGAAGTGTCGCCACGGCCCGCCTCGACCGCAGCAAAGGCTTCGCACAACTCGGCATCCGTCGCTTCGACGCCGTTGACCTGCACCCGCTCGTTGTAACGCAGCAGATGCGGAGAATTGTAGACACCAACGCTCAGGCCTTGAGCCCGCAGCAACGAGGCCACGAATGCACAGGTGGACCCCTTGCCATTGGTGCCGGTGACCGTGATCACCCGAGGCGCCAGCTTGCCCAGTCCCATGCGGGACGCTACCTGTTGCGAGCGCTCCAGGCCCATGTCGATGGCCGAAGGGTGCAACTGCTCTAGGTAGGCGAGCCACTCGCCAAGGGTACGTTCGGTCATAGGTTGGCAGGTACCGGTGGAACCACGATCGGCTCAATGGGTGCGGCAACGAATTTTGGCGTCGGCAGGCCCATCATTTGTGCCAGCAGGTTGCCCAGGCGCGGACGCAGTTCCTGGCGGTGAATGATCATGTCGATTGCACCGTGCTCCAGCAGGAACTCGCTGCGCTGGAAACCTTCCGGCAGTTTTTCACGCACGGTCTGTTCGATCACGCGTGGACCGGCGAAGCCGATCAGGGCTTTCGGCTCACCGACAATCACGTCGCCCAGCATCGCCAGACTGGCGGAAACGCCGCCGTAGACCGGATCGGTCAGCACGGAGATGAACGGAATGCCTTCTTCACGCAGACGCGCCAGGACCGCAGAGGTCTTGGCCATTTGCATCAGGGAGATCAGGGCTTCCTGCATCCGCGCACCACCGGAAGCGGCGAAACAGATCATCGGGCAACGGTTTTCCAGCGCGTAGTTGGCAGCGCGGACAAAACGCTCACCCACGATGGCGCCCATCGACCCCCCCATGAAGGAGAACTCGAAGGCCGAGACCACCACTGGCATGCCCAGCAGGGTGCCGCTCATGGAGATCAGTGCGTCTTTTTCGCCGGTCTGCTTTTGCGCAGCGGTCAGGCGGTCCTTGTACTTCTTGCCATCGCGGAATTTCAGACGGTCAACCGGCTCCAGGTCCGCGCCCAATTCTGCACGGCCTTCGGCGTCGAGGAAGATGTCGATGCGCGCGCGGGCGCCGATACGCATGTGGTGGTTGCACTTGGGGCAAACGTCCAGGGTCTTTTCCAGCTCCGGACGATACAGCACAGCCTCGCAAGACGGGCATTTGTGCCACAGACCTTCAGGCACCGAGCTCTTCTTGACCTCGGAACGCATGATCGAAGGGATCAGTTTGTCTACTAACCAGTTGCTCATGCTTTCTTTCTCCAGTACCGGCGGCCCGAACGCTCTGGTTCGCAGCCCCGCGTATGCCCTTGAGCTAAATTCATGTGTGTGGCGATGATCGGTGGATGGCCGGGTCAGCGAAACGTGACCTGCGTACAATCCAAAAATCCTCAGCCGTGCCTGCTTTGTGCAGCGCAGTGCATTTTGGGACGGCGGCAGTCTGCCAGCCGTCACATCAACTACGTGCTACTACGTACCGCCTTGATGAATGCCTGAATCTTTGCGTGATCCTTGATGCCCTTGCTCGCTTCTACCCCGCCGCTGACGTCCACCGCATAAGGCCGAACCCGGGCGATTGCCTCAGCCACGTTATCCGGCGTCAGGCCACCAGCGAGGATGATCGGCTTGCTCAAGCCCTGCGGTATCAGAGACCAGTCGAACGCCTCACCGGTTCCACCGGGAACACCTTCGACATAGGCATCAAGCAGGATACCGCTGGCGCTTGGAAACGCATCGCAGGCCGCCGCGATGTCGTCGCCGGCCTTGACCCGCAACGCCTTGATGTACGGGCGGTGCCAGCCTTCACATTCGGCTGCGGTTTCGTCGCCATGGAACTGCAACAGGTCCAGCGGTACGGCGTCGAGCAGCTCGCCCAACTCGCAGCGGCTGCTGTTGACGAACAACCCCACGGTGGTCACGAACGGCGGCAGCAACTTGATAATGTCGCGCGCCTGCTGGAACGTGACGGCCCGCGGACTCTTGGCGTAAAACACAAACCCGATGGCATCCGCCCCGGCCTCGACCGCCGCCAACGCATCTTCTATGCGGGTAATCCCACAAATCTTGCTGCGAACGGCTGACATGTCGATAAAACCTCAGGGCAAATCCGAGAAAGTCCCGGATGGTAACAAATGCGTTCGAGGGCGTCAGCCGTCAAGTTCAGAGAAGCCGGTGAGGAAGTGTGGGCCGATGTAACGCTCAGGCAATTGGAACTCGTCGCGATACTCGACCTGCACCAGATACAGGCCGTAAGGATGCGCCGTCACCCCGCCAGAACGACGGATCCGGCTCTCCAGCACTTCCTTCATCCACTCCACCGGCCGCTCGCCGGCACCGATGGTCATCAAGACACCGGCGATGTTGCGCACCATGTGGTGCAGGAAGGCGCTGGCGCGGATATCCAGGACGATCATCTTGCCGTGGCGCGTGACACGCAGGTGATGCAGTTCCTTGATCGGCGATTTGGCCTGGCACTGACCGGCGCGGAATGCGCTGAAATCATGGGTACCGACCAGGTACTGGGCGGCCTCGGCCATGCGCTCGACATCGAGCGGACGGTGGTTCCAGGTGATTTCTTCGTTGAGGTGCGCCGGGCGGATCTGATCGTTGTAGATCACATACCGATAACGGCGGGCGATGGCCTTGAAGCGCGCATGAAAATGCGCCGGCATGACCTTGGCCCAGCTGACACTGACGTCGTGGGGCAAGTTGATGTTGGCGCCCATGACCCAGGCCTTCATCGAACGCTCGACCTGCGTATCGAAATGCACCACTTGGCCGCACGCATGCACGCCCGCGTCAGTGCGCCCGGCGCAGAGCAGCGACACCGGTGAGTCGGCGACTTTGGATAAGGCCTTTTCGAGGGTTTCCTGCACAGTGAGCACACCGGAGGCCTGGCGCTGCCAGCCGCGATAACGCGAGCCTTTGTATTCAACGCCCAACGCGATCCGGAAAAAGCCGTCGGCCGCCATTTCGGCAGCCGGGTTATCTATATTTGCCAAGGAGTCACAGCCTGCTGATGTGCGCAAAGGCGGGCATTATAAAGCTGTCCGGCGGGGATACCAGCACAACAGAAAGTACGATATTGAATGTTGGAGCCCTTTCGCGGCCAAGCCCGCCCCCATAGTGTTTCGGGGGTGTTCTCAGGTTATGTGACCGCCACAAAACCTTGTGGGAGCGAACCTGCTCGCGATGGCGGCCTGACAGACGCCCTCGGACCACCGCTGAAACAAAAACGGCAGCCTCAATGGGCTGCCGTTCTGTTTATTGCCTACCGATCACTCAAGCCAGATGCGAAAGCATCTCCTTGGCCTCGCTCTTCTGGCCAGCATTCCCCTCGGCCACAACCTCATTGAGGATGTCCCGAGCACCGTCGTTGTCACCCATGTCGATGTAGGCCTGGGCCAGATCGAGTTTGGTGGCGACTTCATCGGTGCCGGAGAGGAAGTCGAAGTCCGGCTCGTCCGCCGCAGAAGCCATAGCGTCTTCTGCAGTAAAGGTCGGCTCACTCATGCTCTGGGACAAACGATCCAGCTCGGCGTTGACGTCATCCAGTTCAGCGGCAAAGGCGTCCTTGACCTCAGGCTCGGCCGGGGCGGCATCCATTTCATCAGCCAGCGACAGGTCGAAATCGGCCGGCAGCTCCAGATCGTCCTGAGGCACTTCAGGTTTTACAGGCTCCGCAGGCAGGTCCTTCACGCCTTCGTCCAGATCCAGCAGGAAGTCATCTTCAGCGAGGATGGCCGGCGATGGGTCGCCGCCCAAATCCATGTCCAGATCGAAGTCCGACAGGTCGTCGAGGTTTTCCTTGATTTCGGTCTGTTCCTTCAATACCGATTCAAAGCTCAGGTCATCGTCCAGCGGAAACTCGTCAAGGTCAGCCGCAGCTTCCGGCTCTGGCGTGACCACTGCGGGTGACGCGGCTTCCAGGTCATCCAGGCTCAGGTCGAAGGCACTGTCCAGGTCATCGGCCGGTGCTTGCGGCTCGTCCAGCAACAGGTCCTTGACGTACTGCGCGTCCAGCTCGGCAGCGAGGGCGGCGGCAGCAAGACCACCGGCAGCCGCGATAGCCATTGCCGGGAAGCGGCTTTTAAGCTGCTCGACCTGGGCGAAGTTGTCACCGTTGGCGACCAACTGACGCTCCTGGGCAACAAATGCATCGCGATCGCCCTGCTGACCGTAGACTTCCATCAGTTTCAGACGCAGGTCGCTGCGCTGTGGCTCTTGCTTGATGCCGTCTTCGAGCAACGCAGCGGCCTGGTTCAGACGACCGGCGGCAATGTGCGACTGAGCCTTGGTCAGTACGTCGTCATTGCGCTCGGCCGCTGGCGACACCAGCGGCGCGGCGATCGGCGTCGTCATTACATCCGGGGCTGGAGCTGGAGCAGGCGCTGGCGCAGGTGGTGGCGTTGGAATCGGCGCGGTAGCGAGTTTCACGCTCGGCGGCGGAACTTCCAAACCTTCGAAGCTGCTTTCTGGCAGGTCCTGCTCGGCAGAGAATTCCTTCTCTTCTTCCAGGGCACGCGCCATGCGCAGGTGTTTCTCGGCTTCTTGCTGGGCCTTGCGGCGACGCGCCAGCAACAGCAGCAGAAGCAGCAGAACCACTGCCCCACCGCCTACCAGACCCAGCAGGACCGGATTGGTCAGCAGTTCGTTGAATTTCTGCTCGTCGGAAGCTTCCGGTGTCGGCTCGATTGGCGGCTCGGCAGGCACGGGTGCAGGAGCAGTCTCAGGCGCAGACGTTTCCGGAGCAGGAACCACTTCAGTCGGTGCTGCCGCAGGGTTCGCGGCCAGTTCAGCAGACATTGCCGGCGGGGTCGTCGCTGGAGTCGAAGCCGACGCTCCCGCTGCGCCTTCAGCCTGCAACTTGGCCAGTTGATTGTTCTTCAGCTCGATCAGGCGCTGCAGCTTATCCAGCTGACTTTGCAGATCGGTCATGCGGCTTTTCAGTTCAGCGTTGTCACGACGGGTCGTGTCGAGGCTTTCCTGGGTCACCGCCAGTTTGTTGTTCAAGGCTTTGGCATCACCTGCAGCGCCTTTGCCCTTGCCGGTTTCGGCAGAAACCAGGCTCAGGTTGTCTTTCGCCGTTTGCGATGGAGCTGCGTCAGCGCGGCCACGCTTGGTGGCATCGAGTTGCTGCTGCCCGGTGCCGGGCTTCGCCACATAACGACGACCCTGGCGCCATGCAGTGTTCTGGGCAGCGACTTCAGCGATTGCCTTGGGTTGCGGCAGGCTGGTGCTCTGCGCCTGATCCGGCAAGCGCAGCACCTGACCGGTTTTCAGCCGGTTGATGTTGCCGTCGATGAAGGCATCCGGGTTCAGCGCCTGGATGGCCAGCATGGTTTGCTGGACCGAACCGCCATTACGCGCCTTCGCGGCGATTTCCCACAGGGTATCGCGCGGCGTGGTGGTGTATTGGGACGGCTGGGTGGCACCGGTCACCGGCGCAGTGACCGTTTCGGTCGGCGCAGGCTGCGCAGCCGCTTCAGCGGTCTGCGGGGAGAATTTGGAAGGATCGAGCAGCACGCTGTAATCGCGCAGCAAACGACCGTTGGGCCACATCACCTGAACCAGGAATTTCACCATGGGTTCGGACAGTGGTTTGCTGGACGTTACACGCAGGATACTTTTGCCGCTGGCATTGAGCACGGGCGTGAAGGTCAGGTCGTTGAGAAACGCCTGGCGATCGACACCGGCCTTGGCGAAATCTTCGGGTGACGCCAGGCTCGGCACCACTTCTGCGGCGGTGAGGTCCTTGACGTCGAGCAGCTCGATTTCCGCCACCAGAGGTTGGTTCAGCGTCGACTTCAGGGTCAATTCCCCGAGCCCGAGGGCATGCGCCATACCGGAGGACAGCGCCGAGGCGGCCGCTATTGCTAACACCAGTTTGCGAACTTGAACCATAGCCTCATCCTTTGTTTGAACATTCCTCGGCCAGCGAGAAGGTGTTGATAGCCGCTGCCGTAAGGCATTGCGCGCGGCGACGAAGGGTCGTCACGCGCGATCATTTCATAAATGCCCCGGAAAGCCCCGAAGAGTGGCTCGCCATCAGCAATCCGGCCAAGCATAGCGCTCGACTGGACTCATTCGAAAAATTGTTGCCAAGTATCTTTTACAGCAGGTCTTTTATCAACAATTCAGCCACCTGCACAGCATTGAGCGCAGCGCCCTTACGCACGTTATCTGACGTCAGCCACAAATTAAGTTCCGACGGGTCGTCGATTCCGGCGCGAACCCGACCAACGTAGACCACGTCCTGCCCTACTGCATCGCCTACTGCCGTCGGGTAATCGCCGGCTTCCACCAGTTCGATACCCGGTGCGTCTTCCAGCGCCGCGTTGACTTTCGCCAGGTCCACAGCGCTCGCTGACTGCAAGGTCACGCTAAAGCTATCGCCAAAAAACACCGGGGCTTGAATGCAAGTGACAGAAATCTTTAATAAAGGCAGCGCCATGACCTGACGCAGCTCACGCACCAGGCGTTTTTCCAGCAGCGTATGACCCTGCTCATCAGGCTTGCCGACCTGAGCCAACAGGTTGAAAGCCATCTGCCGATCAAAGAAAGTCGGCTCCAGCGGACGCACATTGAGAAGCTCGGCGGTCTGCCGGGCCAGCTCGGTCACGGCTTCGCGCCCCTGGGCGGAAACGGCCAGGCAGGCGGTCAGGTTGATGCGTTGCAGGTCGAGCAAACCCAGCAACGGCGCCAGCACCACGGCCAGCGTGGTGGCCGACGGGCTTGGGCTGCTGACCTGAAACGGTTTTTTCAAACCGGCCAAGACGTCGGCGTTGGCTTCCGGCACCACTTGCGGCGCCTGATTGGCCGGCAAAGCGCCGGACAGGTCGATCAACGAACAACCGGCAGCGGTCGCGCGCGAGGCAAAACTCAGGGTCACTGCCGGCCCGGCAGCGAAAAACACCAGCTGAACCTTGCTGAAATCGAATTCGTCGACTTCACGCACCCGCACGTTCTTGCCGCGAAACGGCACCGAATGCCCGGCGGATTCGCTGCTGGCCAGCAAATGGAGGTTGCCGACCGGGAAGTCGCGTTCTTCGAGAATCTGCACGAGCGTTTCGCCGACAGTACCGGTGGCGCCGATCACGGCAATATCAAAGGACTGGCTCATGGTTCTACCTCTGGCGAAACGGGGGGAGCGGCACTTTACCGGGTGGGTGGCGCGCAGGCAATTCGGCTGGGGTTTTGTGGTGTATGCGCCGGCTTCTTCGCGGGCAAGCCTCGCTCCTACAGGTATCGCGGTTGTTTCAAGATTTCGCGACCGACACACAACCCGTAGAAGCGAGGCTTGCCCGCGAAGAGGCCCTTCCTGACGACATACCTTCCCAAAAAAAACCCGCACCTCTTTCAAGGCGCGGGTTCTTTGATTACTTCAATCGATCAACGCTCAAGCAGGATCCGCAGCATGCGACGCAGCGGTTCGGCCGCGCCCCACAGCAGTTGGTCGCCGACGGTAAACGCGCCGACGTACTGCGTGCCCATGTTCAGCTTGCGCAGACGGCCAACCGGCACGTTCAGGGTGCCGGTGACTTTCGTCGGGCTCAGTTCCTGAATGCTGGCTTCGCGATTGTTCGGCACCAGTTTGACCCAAGGGTTGTGCTGGCTGATCAGCCCTTCGATGTCGGCGATCGGCACGTCTTTGTTCAGCTTGATGGTCAGCGCCTGGCTGTGGCAGCGCATGGCGCCGATGCGCACGCAGATGCCATCCACCGGGATCGGGCTCTTGAAGCGACCGAGGATCTTGTTGGTCTCGGCCTGGGCCTTCCATTCTTCGCGGCTCTGACCGTTCGGCAGCTCCTTGTCGATCCACGGGATCAGGCTGCCGGCCAGCGGAACGCCGAAGTTTTCGGTCGGGTACGCGTCGCTGCGCATGGCTTCGGCCACACGGCGGTCGATGTCGAGGATGGCGCTGGCCGGGTCGGCCAGTTGATCGGCGACAGCGGCGTGGGTCGCGCCCATTTGCTTGATCAGTTCACGCATGTTCTGCGCGCCGGCACCGGAGGCCGCCTGATAAGTCATGGCGCTCATCCACTCGACCAGACCGGCTTCGAACAGGCCGCCCAGGCCCATCAGCATCAGGCTGACGGTGCAGTTGCCGCCGATGTAGTTCTTGGTGCCCGCGTCGAGCTGCTGGTCGATGACCTTGCGGTTCACCGGGTCCAGCACGATCACCGCGTCATCCTGCATGCGCAGGCTGGAAGCAGCGTCGATCCAGTAACCCTGCCAGCCGGCTTCGCGCAGCTTCGGGAATACTTCGCTGGTGTAGTCGCCACCCTGGCAGGTCAGAATCACGTCGAGGGTTTTCAGCTCTTCAATGCTGTAAGCGTCCTTGAGCGGAGCAATGTCCTTGCCCACGGACGGGCCTTGGCCACCGACATTGGAAGTGGTGAAAAACACCGGCTCAATAAGATCGAAATCCTGCTCTTCCAGCATCCGCTGCATGAGCACGGAACCGACCATACCGCGCCAACCGATCAGACCTACACGTTTCATCGCAACTACACCTTCTTTAAAAAGTGGGCCGCTGCTTTCAAGAGTGAAAGTGGCAGCGGGCCCGAGAGATTACAGATTCCGCAGCGCGGCGACTACTGCGTCGCCCATTTCCTGCGTACCGACTTTAGTGCAACCGGCCGACCAGATGTCGCCCGTGCGCAGCCCCTGATCCAATACCAGACTGACGGCTTTCTCGATGGCATCGGCCGCGTCCTGCAGATTGAAGCTGTAACGCAGCATCATCGACACCGACAGAATGGTCGCCAACGGGTTGGCAATGCCTTTGCCAGCGATGTCTGGCGCCGAACCGTGGCAAGGCTCGTACATGCCCTTGTTGTTGGTATCCAGGGATGCCGACGGCAGCATGCCGATGGAACCGGTGAGCATCGATGCCTGGTCAGACAGAATGTCGCCGAACATATTCTCGGTAACGATCACGTCGAATTGCTTCGGCGCACGCACCAGCTGCATGGCGGCGTTGTCGACGTACATGTGGCTCAGTTCGACTTCCGGGTAATCCTTGGCCACTTGCTCGACGATTTCGCGCCACAGTTGGCTCGAAGCCAGCACGTTGGCCTTGTCCACCGAGCACAGCTTCTTGCCGCGCACCATGGCCATGTCGAAACCGACACGGGCGATGCGGCGGATTTCGCTTTCGCTGTACGGCAGCGTGTCGTAAGCCTGACGCTCGCCGTTGTCCAGGGTGCGGGTGCCGCGTGGCGCGCCGAAATAGATGCCGCCGGTCAGTTCACGGACGATCAGGATGTCCAGGCCCGAAACGATTTCAGGCTTCAGGCTCGATGCCTCGGCCAGTTGCGGGTAGAGGATCGCCGGGCGCAGGTTGCCAAACAGGCCCAGTTGCGCACGAATCTTCAGCAGGCCGCGCTCAGGGCGGATGTCACGCTCGATGGTGTCCCATTTCGGGCCGCCCACGGCGCCCAGCAGCACAGCGTCGGCTGCGCGTGCACGGTCGAGGGTTTCGTCGGCCAATGGCACGCCGTGCTTGTCGATGGCGGCGCCGCCGATCAGGTCGTGGCTCAGCTCGAAGCCCAGGCTGTACTTGTCGTTGGCCAGCTCCAGCACCTTGACCGCTTCGGCCATGATTTCCGGGCCAATACCATCACCTGGGAGAATCAGAATCTGCTTGCTCATGCTTTCCTCATGTCATCAGTCGGTGCGCCCTTGAGCACACCCGGAAAAATTCTATCGTTCGGCCATCAGCACCAGCACATCGGTACTGAACGAACCATCGGCCTCAATCTCAAAATATTCGCGCACTTCATTGCCCATCGACTGCTGCAACTCGCGGATCGCCGCGCGCATCACTTCTGGCGTGCGCATGCGTTCGACCCAGGAGTTGTACTCCAGCCGCAACCGTTGACGCGTAGTGCTACGGGTATGCAACCCCGCTTCGCTGACCTGACGCAACCACTCGCCGGCGGAATAATCGCGCACATGGCTGGTGTCGCGCAGCACTTCGACGCTTTGCAGGTAAGTGTCAAACAACGGACTGCCCGGTGACAACACGTCGATGAACGCCGCCACCCCACCCGGCTTCAGCACCCGCCGGACTTCGCGCAGGGCCAGGCCGAGGTCGCTCCAATGGTGCGCCGAGTAACGACTGAAGACGAAGTCGAACTCACCATCGGCAAACGGCAGGCGCTCGGCGGCACCGTTGACCGTGGTCACATTGCTCAAACCACGGTCCACAGCGGCGACGGTAACCACGTCGAGCATCTGCTGGGACAAATCGTAGGCCACCACTTCCTTGACCAGCGACGCCACGTGAAAACTGACGTGACCAGCGCCACACCCCAGGTCCAGCACCCGAGCATCGCCCTGCCCGGCCAGTTCGGCCTGTAGCAGCGCAAATTCGGTGCCTTGAGCGTGTACGGCGCTGCTCAGATAGGCCGAGGCCTGTTCACCGAATTGCTTTTGGACTACCTGGTTGTGCTGGGCGGTGCGGGTCATGGGGGACTTCCTTTTGGGGTTTAGCCTTGTGTTGTCTGGGCGGGCCTCTTCGCGGGCGAGCCTCGCTCCTACAGGGAGACGTATTTCAGCCGTAAGAGCGAGGCTTGCCCGCGAAGGCGTCATCACGCCTTACGCAAACTTACGCGTCGCGAAACAACCAAGGCTGGCTCGCCCGGTGCTTGGCTTCAAACGTCGCAATCGCTTCATGGTCCATCAACGTCAGACCGATATCGTCCAGACCGTTGAGCAGGCAATGCTTACGGAAGGCGTCAATTTCAAAGCTCAACACCTTGCCATCCGGACGGGTAACGGTCTGGGCCTGCAAATCGACCTGCAACTGATAACCCGGGGTCACTTCCACCTGCTGGAACAGCTCATCCACTTCAGCGTCGCTCAAGATGATCGGCAGCAAGCCGTTCTTGAAGCTGTTGTTGAAGAAGATGTCGGCGTAGCTCGGCGCGATGATGCTGCGGAAACCGTATTCCTCCAGCGCCCACGGCGCATGTTCACGACTGGAACCGCAACCGAAGTTTTCGCGGGCCAGCAACACGCTGGCGCCTTGATAACGCTCGGCGTTGAGGACGAAGTCCTTGTTCAACGGGCGCTTGGAGTTGTCCTGATAAGGCTGCCCGACATCCAGGTAGCGCCACTCATCGAACAGGTTTGGGCCGAAACCCGTGCGCTTGATCGACTTCAAGAATTGCTTCGGGATGATCTGGTCGGTGTCGACGTTGGCACGATCCAGAGGCGCGACAAGACCAGTGTGCTGGGTAAAAGCTTTCATGCTGCGCTCCTTTAGATCAATTCACGGACGTCGACGAAACGACCGTTCACCGCGGCGGCGGCGGCCATGGCCGGGCTCACGAGGTGGGTACGGCCACCGGCGCCCTGACGGCCTTCGAAATTGCGGTTGGAGGTCGAGGCGCAATGCTCGCCCGACTCCAAACGGTCCGGGTTCATCGCCAGGCACATTGAGCAACCCGGCTCACGCCATTCGAAACCGGCGTCGAGGAAAATCTTGTCCAGGCCTTCCGATTCAGCCTGGGCCTTCACCAGACCCGAGCCCGGCACCACGATGGCCTGCTTGATGGTCGAAGCGACTTTGCGACCTTTGGCGATCACGGCGGCAGCACGCAAATCTTCGATCCGCGAGTTGGTGCAGGAACCGATGAACAC
This sequence comes from Pseudomonas sp. FSL W5-0299, assembly GCF_005930655.1. NCBI lineage: Bacteria > Pseudomonadati > Pseudomonadota > Gammaproteobacteria > Pseudomonadales > Pseudomonadaceae > Pseudomonas > Pseudomonas sp. FSL W5-0299. Next base: position 9,612 of record NZ_RXHX01000054.1, on the reverse strand, counting down.
GCGGTCCAGCTGAATGTCGGTAATTGCCTGATTGGCAGTCAAACCCATGTATTTCAAGGCGCGTTCGATGGAGCCGCGCTTGACCAGGTCCATTTCCTTCGCAGGGTCCGGCACGTTCTGATCCACGGCCAACACCATCTCAGGCGAAGTGCCCCAGCTGACTTGTGGCTTGATCTGGGTGGCGTCGAGCTCGACGACGGTGTCGAACGTGGCGTCTTCATCAGTCACCAGGTCTTTCCACGCTTCGACGGCCAAGTCCCATTCCGCGCCTTTCGGAGCGAATGGACGGCCCTTCACGTAGGCGACGGTTTTTTCGTCAGCGGCGACCAGTCCTACGCGAGCGCCAGCCTCGATGGACATGTTGCAAATGGTCATGCGGCCTTCGACCGACAGATCACGAATCGCACTACCGGCGAACTCGATGGCATGGCCGTTACCGCCGGCAGTGCCGATCTTGCCAATGACCGCGAGAACGATGTCCTTGGCGGTCACGCCGAACGGCAATTTCCCTTCGACCGACACCCGCATATTCTTCATTTTCTTGGCGACCAGGCACTGGGTGGCGAGCACGTGCTCGACCTCGGACGTGCCGATACCGTGAGCCAACGCGCCAAACGCGCCGTGGGTCGAGGTGTGGGAGTCGCCGCAAACAACGGTCATGCCCGGCAAGGTTGCGCCCTGTTCCGGGCCGATGACGTGGACGATGCCTTGGCGCACGTCGTTCATCTTGAACTCGACGATGCCGTATTCGTCACAGTTGTCATCGAGGGTCTGGACCTGCAAACGCGAGACCTGGTCGGCAATGGCTTCGATGCCGCCCTTGCGTTCCGGGGTGGTCGGTACGTTGTGGTCCGGGGTCGCGATGTTGGCATCGATGCGCCAAGGCTTGCGCCCGGCCAGACGCAGGCCTTCAAAGGCTTGCGGCGAGGTCACTTCGTGAATGATGTGACGATCAATGTAGATCAAGGCAGAGCCATCGTCGCGCTGCTTGACCAAATGCGAATCCCAGAGCTTGTCGTAGAGCGTTTTGCCGGCCATCAGACGGTTTCCTCATCAGCTTGTTTCTATGCCCCGGGCCGTTTGTATAACCCTTTGGCTTGTGAGGTCGATCCTAGGGGGTTACATTAAATAACTCAAATTCATATTTTTCATGCTTTGGATAACCAACTGGAATACCGCAATGGACCTGGCTAATCTCAATGCTTTCATCGCCATTGCCGAGACCGGAAGCTTCTCCGGCGCGGGAGAACGGCTGCACCTGACGCAACCGGCGATCAGCAAGCGCATCGCCGGGCTGGAGCAGCAATTGAAGGTGCGGCTTTTCGATCGACTGGGTCGTGAAGTCGGCCTGACCGAGGCCGGTCGCGCCCTGTTGCCGCGGGCCTATCAGATTCTCAATGTGCTGGACGACACCCGCCGCGCCCTGACCAACCTGACCGGCGAAGTGACCGGGCGCCTGACGCTGGCCACCAGTCACCACATTGGCTTGCACCGCTTACCGCCCTTATTAAGGGAGTTCACCCGACGCTACCCACAAGTGGCGCTGGATATTCAGTTTCTCGATTCGGAAGTGGCCTACGAGGAAATCCTCCATGGCCGCGCGGAACTGGCGGTGATCACCCTCGCCCCGGAACCTCATACCTTGGTCAAAGCCACGCCGGTGTGGGACGACCCCCTGGATTTCGTGGTCGCCCCGGAGCATTCGCTGATCAGCAACGGCCCAGTCAGCCTGGCGGACATTGCCCTGCATCCGGCGGTGTTTCCCGGCGGCAACACGTTCACTCATCACATTGTCCAGCGCCTGTTCGAGGCTCAGGGACTGACGCCGAACATCGCCATGAGCACCAATTATCTGGAAACCATCAAGATGATGGTCTCGATCGGCCTGGCCTGGAGCGTTTTGCCGCGAACGATGCTCGACGATCAAGTTGCGCGAATACCTTTGCCGGGCATACAACTGACTCGCCAGCTAGGCTATATCCTGCACACCGAACGGACGCTGTCGAATGCGGCACGGGCCTTCATGGCCTTGCTGGATGCACAAATCGATCTGCCAGGGATTCAAGGCTAACGTGTGCTACTGCCATAGAGCCGCGAACCCCTGCGCCTAACGCCCAATTCAGCCCAAGGCCTGCCAATGCCGAAATCTGTTGACCGTATTCCGCCGATGCCACGTATACAGGCGCTTGACCCGAAACGGTCCGAGCAGAGCTGGGAAAGCGCACCACAGTTGCTGGCCGCCCTCAACGGCGCGCGCCTGGGCGCCTGGTATTGGGACATCGAGCGCGGACAGATCAGCTGGTCGCGGGGCACCCAGGCGTTGTTCGGCTTCGATCCCCGACAGCCGTTGCCGACCGATCTGGAATACCTCGACTTGCTGCCTCCGGAGGATCGGGCAAAAACCATTCGCGCCTTTCATGCCGTGATCGCCGGCGCCCCGCTGGAGCAGGCGATGCACCACCGCATCCGCTGGCCCGACGGCAGCCTGCACTGGCTGGAGATCAACGGCAGCTTGCTTCCGGACAAAGACGGTCGGCCACGGATGATTGGGGTCATTCGCGAAATCACCCATCAGCGCCAGCGCGAACAGGCCCTGAGCAGCTCGGAAAAACGCTTTGCCACGCTGTTTCACCTGTGCCCGAACATGGTGCTGCTGACCCGCCAGGAAGATGGCCTGATTACCGAAGCCAATCAGTATTTCGAAAGCCTCTTCGGCTGGCCGGTGCAGGACGCCATTGGCCGAACCACCGTCGAACTGGGCCTCTGGGTGCACCCGGAACAACGGGACGTGCTGGTCAAGGCGACCAAGGCCAAGGGCGAACTGACCAGCATGGAGGTGCAGTTTCGCGCCAGCAATGGCCAGATCCACGACGGCATCCTCAGCGCACAGAAAGTCGAACTTGAAGGCCAGCCCTACCTGCTGAGCACTTTCCTCGACACCACGGAACGCAAGGCCGCCGAACTCGCGCTGAAAGACAGCCAGGAACGCCTCGACCTGGCCCTGGATTCGGCGCAACTCGGCACCTGGGACTGGCACATTCCCAGCGGCATGCTGTACGGCTCGGCGCGGGCCGCGCAGTTGCACGGGCTGGAGGCCATACCCTTCCATGAGTCCTTCGACGCGTTTTTCGAAGGTGTGCCCGACGAAGAACGCGGCAGCATGCGCGACGCTTATCGCAGCCTGCGCGAAGGACCGGCCGGCAATTATCAGCTGACTTATCGCGTGCAGTTGCCGGACGGCAGTTCACGCTACCTGGAAAGTCGTGCCCGCCTCTACCGCGATGAAAACGGCGCACCGCTGCGCATGGCCGGCACCTTGCTGGACATCACCGATCAAGTGGAGCGCGAACAACGGCTGGTGGCCTCCGAAGAGAAATTCGCCACGCTGTTTCAAGTCAGCCCGGACCCGATCTGCGTCACGCGCCAGGACACTGGCCAGTTCATCGAGATCAACTCCAGCTTTACCCAGACCTTCGGCTGGAGCGCCGCCGAAGTGATTGACCGCAGGGCCGACGAAATCGGCCTGTGGGACGCGTCAGCGAAAAGCCTGCAACGAATTGAACAAGTCATCCGCGAACAGGGGCTGAACAATGTCGCGATCATCGCCCAACACAAAGACGGGCAAGCCCTGACCTGCGTGATTTCCAGCCGGCAGATCAGCGTGGGCGACCAGCCGTGCATCGTCACGACCCTGCGCGACATTACCCAGCAACAGCGTTCCGAAGCGGCACTCAAGGCCAGCGAAGAGAAGTTTGCCAAGGCGTTTCACTCAAGCCCGGACGCGATCACCATCACCGAACGCGATACCGGGCGCTACCTGGAGGTCAACGATGGTTTTTGTCGCCTGACCGGTTACCGCGCCGACGAAGTGGTCGGCCGCACGGTGTATCAAGTCGGCATCTGGGCAGAAGAGAAACAGCGCTCGGCGCTGCTGGCCGAGTTGCAGCTTAAGGGTCGTGTGCATCACCAGGAAATGCTGGGCCGCAACAAGCGCGGCGAACTGCTGACCGTCGAAGTCTCGGTGGAGCCAATCACCCTCAACGAAACCGCATGCCTGTTGCTGACTGGCCGAGACGTCAGCCTGTTGAAAAATGCCGAAGCGCAGATTCGCCATCTGGCCTACCACGACCCGCTGACCAACCTGCCGAACCGCGCCCTGTTGATGGATCGCCTGAGCCAGCAGATCGCCCTGCTCAAGCGCCACAACCTGCGCGGTGCGCTGCTGTTCCTGGACCTCGATCATTTCAAGCACATCAACGATTCCCTGGGTCACCCGGTGGGCGACACGGTGCTGAAAATCATCACGGCTCGGCTTGAAGCCAGCGTGCGCATGGAAGACACCGTGGCACGCCTGGGTGGCGATGAATTTGTGGTGCTGCTCAGCGGCCTTGAGGGCTCGCGCAACGAAGTCAGCGCCCAGGTTCGGGAGTTGGCGGACACGTTGCGTGAACTGTTGTCGGAGCCGATGTTCCTCGACGGCCAGCGCCTGCAAGTGACACCGAGCATCGGCATCGCGCTGATCCCCGACCACGGCTCGACCCCGACCGACCTGCTCAAACGTGCCGACATTGCGCTTTACCGCGCCAAGGACTCGGGCCGCAACATGGCGCAGATGTATCACAACACCATGCAGAAGGCGGCCAGTGAACGCCTGCGCATGGAAACCGACTTGCGCCTGGCCCTTTCCCGGGGCGAGTTTCATGTGCATTACCAACCCCAGGTTGACGCTCGGGGCAACCGTATTGTCGGCGCCGAAGCGCTGGTGCGCTGGGACCACCCGGAACTCGGCCCGCAATCGCCCACCGAATTCATCAAGGTGCTGGAGGACAGCGGGCTGATTCTGGAAGTGGGCACGTGGATCATCGACGAAGCCTGTGGGGCCTTCAAAAAGCTGGTTGCCAAAGGCCTGGTGAACCCGCTCAGCTTCAGCCTGTGCGTGAACATCAGCCCGAGGCAATTTCGTCAAAACGACTTCGTCGAACGCATCGAATACAGCCTCAGCAGCCACGGCCTGCCCTGCTCGTTGCTGAAACTGGAAATCACCGAAGGGATCGTCATCCAGAACCTGGAAGACACCATCAACAAAATGCGCCGCCTGAAAAAACTCGGCGTGAGCTTTGCAATGGACGACTTCGGCACCGGCTACTCCTCGCTGACCTACCTCAAGCGCCTGCCGGTCGACACGCTGAAAATCGATCAGTCGTTCATCCGCGATGCCACCACCGACCCCAACGACGCCGAAATCATCCGCGCCATCGTGGCCATGGCCCGCAGCCTGGAACTGAAAGTGATCGCCGAAGGGGTGGAAACGGCGGAGCAGCTGGAATTTTTGCAGGGGCTGGGGTGCCATTTTTATCAGGGGTATTTGCACAGTCGGCCGCTGCCGGTGGAGGAGTTCCAGAAACTCCTCAAATAACGGGTACAAAAAAGGGCGCCGAATGGCGCCCTTCTCATTGCTCTGACTCGTTACTGCAGAGCGGGTTTTTGCGTCCCGTTGATCGGGATGCGTTTGGCTTTTGCCTCTTCCGGAATCACCCGCAACAGGTCGATGCTCAACAAACCGTTGCTCAGTCCGGCAGCCTTGATTTCGATATGGTCCGCCAGACGGAAGGACAGTTTGAAGGCGCGCTGAGCGATGCCTTGGTACAGATAGGTGACGTCTTCATTCGCGTCACGCTTGCCACCACTGATGGTCAGCACCCCTTTTTCCACTTGCAGATCCAGGTCTTCTTCCTGGAACCCGGCGGCCGCCACGACGATGCGGTATTGGTCATCACCGTGCTTTTCAACGTTGTAAGGTGGGTAGGTGCTGCCTGGCTCGTTGCGCAGGGCGGTTTCGAACAAGTCATTGAAGCGGTCGAAACCCACCGAGGAACGGAACAGGGGCGCCATCGAAAATGCAGTACTCATGATTCAAATCTCCTGAAAACAGATCAGCAAGTTTTTTTGTCTCCGCGACCCGAATTCGGCATCGCGTAATCCCTAGATAGGGATCGCCGATTGCTTTTCAAGAGATTATTTTCAGATTTTTTTGCGTTTTTTTCAGGCCGCTTCCGACACCTGTAGCCCCAACAAACGCGAGACTTGATCCAGTTCGGTCTCTCGACGCAACACGGTAAACAGCTCCACCGCCTCAGGATAATTGCGGGTCAACATCGCCAGCCATTGCTTCAAGCGACCCGGCGACTGGCGGGCAGTCATCTGCGCCTTGGCTTGCAGCCAGAAGTCCTGGATCAGAGGCAGCAACTCGGCCCACGTCATCTCGACCACGGCTTCACCGGCCCGCGCCGCTGCGATTTGCCGGGCCAGGTCCGGACGCGACACCAGGCCGCGACCGAGCATGATGTCTTCCACGCCGCTGATTTCGCGGCAACGGCGCCAATCTTCAACGCTCCAGATGTCGCCATTGGCGAACACTGGAACCTTGACCACGTCCTGCACGCGGGGGATCCATTCCCAATGCGCAGGCGGCTTGTAACCGTCGGTTTTGGTCCGCGCATGCACCACGATGTGCGCCGCGCCGCCTTCGGCCAGCGCTGTTGCGCAGACCAGCGAACCGTCCGGGCTGTCGAAGCCCAGGCGCATTTTCGCGGTAACCGGAATGTGCGCCGGCACAGCGCGGCGGACGTGTTCAACGATTTGGTTGAGCAGTTCAGGTTCTTTCAGCAGGACGGCGCCGCCACGGGACTTGTTGACAGTCTTGGCCGGGCAGCCGAAGTTCAGGTCGATCACCTCGGAACCCAGCTCGCAGGCCAGCGCGGCGTTTTCAGCCAGACACACCGGATCGGAACCGAGCAACTGCACCCGCAGCGGCACGCCGGACGCGGTGCGGGCGCCGGTCAACAATTCCGGGCCGAACTTGTGGTAATAGGCAGGCGTGAGCAGTTGATCGTTGATCCGAATAAACTCGGTCACGCACCAATCGATACCGCCCACACGGGTCAGCACGTCCCGCAGGATGTTGTCGACCAACCCCTCCATGGGCGCCAAAGCAATTTGCATGAAAAACACACTCAACGAAAAACGTGCGGCAGTTTACTGGATTCTCTGTCGAAAGACTTGCATCTGCCTCTGTGGCGAGGGAGCTTGCTCCCGTTAGAGTGCGTGGCACTCTCCATTGCAAGGGACCGCTTCGCGCTCCAGCGGGAGCAAGCTCCCTCGCCACTGGATCGCGTCAACCTGGAACTTGCAACGCCGGGCCGTAGCCTTCGATGAACTCGGCCGGCATGCGCTTGGGCTTGCCGGTTGACAGTTCGATGCAGACGAAAGTGGTTTGCGCGCGCAGCAACGTAGTGTTATCGCTGGGGCGCTTCAACTGGAAGTGGCGGGTCATTTTCAGGCGCTGATCCCAATCGACAATCCAGGTCGCCAATTGCAACTCATCGCCCTCATAGGCGGCGGCCAGGTAATCGATCTCGTGCCGCACCACCGCCATCGCCCGATCCAGCCGACGATACTCGACCAGGTCCAGCCCCAGCCGCTGCGAGTGACGCCAGGCGCAGCGTTCGAGCCAGGTCACGTACACCGCGTTGTTCGCGTGCCCCAGCCCGTCGATGTCCTCGGCGCCGACTTCCAGATCAATGATAAATGGCGTTGCCCGATCCCAGCCCATGCCCCACTCCCGGTCAGATGATGTCGACCGGGGCAGTGTAACGGATGCTCAGGCCGATTGGCGCGATTGCAGGCTGCGGCCAGCCAGCAGTGATAACACGCCATCAATCACCCGAGGATCGGCCAGCACGCGTTGATGCCCGCCCTCCTCCAGGCGTAACAGCCGGCTGTCGAACCACGCCTCATTGATCAACTGGGACTCCTTGACCGGAACAAAGCAATCATCTTCGGCGTGGACGATCAGCCCCGGCATGTCGAGCTGATAGTGCGCAACATCCAGCGTTGCAGCGCGCATGCCGACGTCTTTCTCGACCTGGCGAATAAACGCCGAACGCGCTTTGGGCGGCAGCCGCACGTAACGGGCAAAACCGCGCAACACCCCGAGAATCCGCGCCGGTGCGGCGATGGTGACCAGGGTTTCGGTGCGCAAACCCAACTGCACGGCGAGCATCGCACTGGCGCCGCCCATGGAGTGGCCAATGACGGCTCGCAGCGGCGGCAACTCGGCGGCCGCTTCGAGCATGGCCCGGGCAAACAGCACCACGTTGGCTTCACTGCCCGGTGAGCGACCATGAGCAGGACCGTCGAGCGCTACGACGGTGTAGCCAGCATCGACCAGCGCCGTGATGAGACTCGCAAACTGTGTCGGCCGCCCTTCCCAACCGTGCATCAGCAACACGGCCGGACCTTGCCCCCAGCGCAGCGCCGAGAGACCGAAACGCAAGGTGATCCGTTCGGATTTCGCCAGCAGCGGCAATTCCCAGTCACGCGGCGGAAGCTCTCGCGGCGTCATGAACGCCAGTCGCATTTTGCTCGCGACCAGTTTCGGTGCAAACCAGCCCAAGGTGCCATTAACGCCACGAACCCACTTCAACGTGCTCATCGCTCTCACTCCTCAGGCCAATGCCTTCAGGTCATAGCACCGCCGACTTGGCGGCGCGCAGCAATCGATCGGACAACTCTCCTGGCCCCAGCGCCCTAGCCAGAGCCAGACCCCCGACCATCAAGGCCATGTCGGCCAGGGCTTTGTCGGTGTCTTCCGGGCTGGCCGCCAACTGCGCGACCATCATTTCCACATGCTCATTCAGCGCCACGCGAAACGCGTCCGGCAGGCGACCCAACTCACCGACAGACGCCGGGATCGGGCACGCGGAATCCGAGGAATCACGGTGTTTGCGTGACAGGTAAAACGCAGCCACCAACGCGCGACGCTCTTCGCCGGTCAATTCGGCGTCCATGTCGGCGATCAAGCCACGGCGGTGACCGAGCAGTTGCTTGAATGCTTCCAGCATCATGGCGTCCTTGCTTTCGAAGTGCGCATAGAAGCCGCCAACCGTCAGGCCGGCTGCGCCCATCACTTCGCCCACGCTCGGTTCGGCCGGGCCGCGCTGAATCAGCGCTGCGCTGGCGGCCTTGAGAATGCGTTCGCGGGTTTGAGCTTTTTTATCGTTCATCGTTGCCTCCGAATATTACGACTAGAATATTATTCTCATAATAATTTTCCGCAAGTCGTGGATGTGACCGCTGGTCTGAAGAACAGTTTGAAAGAAATGGGGGATTTGGCCAAACGCCAGACAAACAAAAGGGCCATTCAATAATTGAATGACCCTTATAAAATCCCGCAGAGCGGGTAATCGTGGCGTCCCCTAGGGGACTCGAACCCCTGTTACCGCCGTGAAAGGGCGGTGTCCTAGGCCACTAGACGAAGGGGACGCAAAACCTTCTATACAACTGATCAGTGCTGAGAGCTGATCGATTCAAGGCCGGTGTGGCCAGACCTTGAACTGTAAAATTGGTGGAGCTAAGCGGGATCGAACCGCTGACCTCCTGCATGCCATGCAGGCGCTCTCCCAGCTGAGCTATAGCCCCGGATTTTTCGCCTCGCGGCGGAGCGACATCTTGCAACATCGCTTCTGTAAAACTGGCGTCCCCTAGGGGACTCGAACCCCTGTTACCGCCGTGAAAGGGCGGTGTCCTAGGCCACTAGACGAAGGGGACGCA
>NZ_RXHX01000053.1:0-27674 GCF_005930655.1 Pseudomonas sp. FSL W5-0299 | reverse complement strand
CACCACCACCACCACCACCACCCTCTTTCGCATAGGCGGAGTTCATGACGGACAGGTCAACGGGGAGCAATGGCGCAGCCGCAAGCATCAGGGCGCAGGACATGACAGCAAAAAGACTCTTGTTCTTTAAAAGCATGGTGGCTTCCGTAGGTTGATATCGCATGCCATAGGACGCAAGAATCCCATTTCGGTTCCTGGCCCTGCGACGGACGGACTGCAATGGATGCGGGCTCTGATCAGCATCAGAGCCTGGAATGAATCACGAGGCTTTTGTGAGTGGATTCCAATCGCATTCGCCACTCAAGCGCTAATCAAACGCACCGTTCAACACTTCATAAATCAGCCCGGTGGCCAGCGCCACCAAGATCAAATCGGTCCCCGCTTGCTGCCATTCGTATCCGTCGTAATGAGGCAGCCTGCCAACCAGGCGGCCATCCAGTTTTTTGGCAATGCCGGGGGGCAGCGGCTTACCGCGCGCGAGGTTCTTTTGGATGCCAGGTGGTAACGCAGGGCCGGGGCTCCAGTAGTCCCGATAGCCGCCGACAATCCCCAGAATACTGTTGTGATTGATACTCGGGCCATGACCCCATTCGCCGCCCCCGGAGTTTTTGCCTTGGCCGTCCTGGCCTCCCTGGTTGCCATGGGCCTGGCCGTTTTGCGGGTTTCCCTTGCCGTTCCCCTGGCCCTTTCCATTACCCGGATCGGCCAATGCCGTTGCCGAGCCGCAGACCAGTGCAAGACTTGTAACAGCGGCAATCAATGAGCGTGATGTGAACATTGGGTCGTTCCTTCAGTAAGGGGAAATATCCCTCGTTAAAATTTAGTCGTTATTGAGGAGATTGGTTCCCTTCCCGTCGCCAAAAGTATTTAACCGATAACAATGACTTCAATGTCCATTGGTCGAAGCAGACTTGCTCTATAGATTCATTAAACCTATCTTCGAATCTACAGATTCAGAAAGAGCTATTGAATATGGCAGTCCCCCTCCAGGAGCAAGCCTTTACCAAAGCCCAATGCGTAACAGGCCTGCGTGCTGCCGTCGGCATCCTCGAAAAGTGGAGCGCCTCCAGCGATCAGGCCTGTCGCATCCTGCGCATTTCCCGCAGCACCTACACCCGCGCCCGGCAGCGCGATCCCGCATGGTCCGTGACGCTCGATTCGGACCAGATGCAGCGCATCAGCTTCGTGCTCAACATCCACGCCGCATTGCGCCTGGTCTTCGACAACCCGGACAACGTCTACGGCTTCCCGTCGATGGCCAACCACAACGAGTTTTTCAATGGGCGCAGTCCGCTGGAGATCATGGCTCAGGGCGACATGATTTCTTTGTATGAAACCTTCAAGCGCATTGACGTGCTGCGTGGTGCGCAATGGTGACGGTGAGCGAACTGGCAGAACTGGCCGGTGAGCAATTGCAGGCTTATCGCCTGGTCAATTCGAAGTTTCCACCGATTGCGATGTTTGATGACGTGGCGGATGCGGACGAGTTTGAGGTGCTGTATCAGATTCAGGCGCTGACCAATCCCCGGCTGAAAAATGAAGTGGGTCATCTTGAGTTGATTGCGCGGGATCAGATTCCGTTCGGCATCCCTGGCTGCTCTTATGCGACGGCGCCGTTTACCCACGTCAACCCGGCGGGTTCGCGGTTCAGCGATGGTCGTTTTGGGGTGTTGTACCTGGCGGACTCCATGGACACGGCATTGGCCGAGGTTCGGCATCACCAGAGTCTTTATTGGTCAAATGTGCCGAGCCTCAATTATGAGAGGTTTGTGTTCCGGGGGTTGTCCTGCGCCTTTGTGGATGTGGCAATGAAAGACGCTGCTGCCATTGCGCTGACAGATCCGGTTTATGACCCTGACGACTACACACACTCGCGGCGCTTGGGCAGGTCCGTCAAAGAGGCGCGCTGTCCAGGGATTCGTTACCACTCGGTGCGGATGCAAGGCAGTTATTGCTGGGCGCTGATGACGCCCAAGCCGGTTCTATCAATCATTCAAACAGCGCATTACGAGATGGTCTGGAATGGTCAGGTCACCAGTGTCAGCAAGATCAGCGAGGCTTGAAACGATCGTCTGATCGTCTGATCAAATTACGCTGAAGCTGCGTTGCACGGGCCTGCCCATTGTCGTATTGGGCGGGCGTTACCACCGATTTGCACCCAGGTTTACATCACTCCACGCACCGTTTTGGCGTGATCCAGATTTCCCGATGCAGGTTATCTCCCGTGAGCTCGTCGGCGTGCCACGCGGGTTCTTTGCCTGCGCTCAACTCGACAGGGTATGGTCCGGTCGGTGCCAAGGCGGCCTGTGCCCGAGCGATGAAAGCATCGGTGCTTCGGGTGTCTGTGCCGGAAAGAGGGCCCGAGATCTTCGAAAAGTGCTTTGTATGCCAAGGCTTTGTCGAGTTCCCGATCTTGCACACACGTATCTTAGACCGCGCTGTTGACAGGGCCAGCCTCCAGGCAGGGTTCGCGGTAGACCGCGCTGACCGGTGGAGGTGGACTGGAACAGCCGGCGATGAGCACGCTTGCCAATACCGACAACCAAACCAAGGGCGACACGATGGTGGATGTTTGACGCGCAGGTGTTGATGTGATTCAAAGTACCGTCCTTGGAGGCTGTGGCGAATTATGGTTGCGGTTTTCTATTGACCAGCGAGACGCCGCCGTCTTTACGTTTGATCGGTATCGGCCCGGATCACAGGCAGTTTAGGGGTATGCGGTGTCAAGGAGCCGAAGACCGCGCGCTCGAAGCGTTGCGTTTTCGTCGTGCCTCTTCATCCTCCGCCAGTGCCTGACGCACCAGCGCCCGAGCCGCCCAGGCGGCGGCGTCGAGTGATTCTGCGACGCTCGCGCGGCTGATATCGCGCACGGCGATCAACGCCTCGGTGCCCATGACGATCGACAGCGCCTGCTTCAATCGCTTTCGCGCCCGAGGTGAGAGCACGTCCTTCAGCGAGTCGACAATCGGCTCGATGTAGCTCATGCGTCGGCCTGGTCGCAGTGCCTCACGGGATTCGTTTTCGAGCCACACCGTCATGAACGAACGTTCCATCACGTGCAGACCAATCTCGTCGTCGATCAACAGTTTGTTCAACGCGTTCGCCGCCAGACCGATGCCCTTTACCGGATCGTCCCCCGGCCGCCAGATCTGCTCCAGCGGCGTCATGTCTCGGTCTGCCGCCGTCTCGCTGATCAACGCCTCCGTCGAGGGAAAGTAGCGATACGCCGTGGCGCGCGACACCATCGCCCGCTCGGCCACTTGCGCAACCGTCGGGTTATGGCCCTCGTCGCGCAAGGCGATGGCGGCATCGATCAGCGCCTGACGCGTGCGGCGCTTCTGGTTGTCGCGGCCCTGATCGCCGTCTCCGCTGGACGGGCTTGACTTGGAAATTGGCATGGAGTAAATGAGATCCTGTCTTGTCGTGAGACACGAGTCTCATAATAGACACTCGATATCCAACCCACAAGAAGTCGCACGCAGGAGCGCCTGACGACTTCAAATCAATTGTTTGAGCAACTGAACGCGCCCCAGGGCGCATGAGGTGAATGCCATGAATCACAACCCCCGTTCGCGGACCTGGTTTCGGCTCGCTGCCCTCTACTTTGCCATTGGCGTGATGCTGGGCGTGGCAATGGGCGCTTCCGGCGATCATTCGCTCTTCGCGGTACATGCCCATATCAATCTGTTGGGATGGGTGTCGATGGCCCTGTTCGGCATCATCGGCACAGCCCACCCGTCCATCACCGAAGGGCGCGTGGCCGCAGCGCAGTTCTGGATATACAACCTTGGCGTCCCGCTGATGCTCGGCGCGCTGACGCTGCGGCTCAAGGGCTTCCCGTCAGTCGAGCCGTTGATTGGCGTCGCCTCGCTCCTCATCGGTTGCAGTGTGCTGATGTTTGTGTGGCTGGTGTTCTCGCGCATCGGTGTGACAACCGTGTACCTGAGCAGCCCGACAGGCGAATCGCGCCTGTCTTGACGCGCCAAACACGTCCCCGCTTTTTGGGCAGCGTATCGGTCCGGGGTGACTCTGCCTCGGATCGATTGCTGCCTCCGTCATGATCAAGCCTGTGTCAACGGCCGATGCAGCCTCGCTCCAGGCGTGCACGCAATGCGCTGGACACATCTCATTTGATAAACCCTCTCAAATGAGTATAAATCCTATTCCAGAATCAATTTCCATTGCGTATGATACGGATTCTCAATAACAGCAAAATCAAATGAGTGTTCGCATGACCGCCCCCATCTCCCTGTGTACACAAACCTCCGTGACGCCGCGCATGCCTTCGACCCTGCGCCCCCTGGCGCTCGCAGTGCACATGCTGGCAGCCGGTATCGCCATCACTGCGCCCTCCTTGCAGGCGGCGGAACAGACTGAGCAGACGGAGACTGGAAGCTCTGTGACCTTGGCCCCTATCGCGATCACTGAGACGGCCATTCGCGAACGCAGTGCCGTCACCGAAGACACCAACTCTTACACGACGGAGGCTGCGCGCACGGCCACGCCGTTGAGCATGTCGCTGCGGGAGACGCCGCAGTCGGTCAGCGTCATCACCCAGCAACGCATACAGGACCAGGATCTGCATACGATCCTCGACGTGGTCAACAATGCCACCGGTGTGTCGGTCAACCGCTACGAGACCAGCCGGGCGCAGTTCAACGCCCGAGGGTTTGAGCTCAACTCGCTGATGATCGATGGCGTGCCCACCATCTACGAGCAGCCATGGAGTTCGGGGGAAATTTTCAGCAGCCTGGCCATGTATGACCGCGTCGAAGTAGTACGCGGCGCCAACGGTCTGATGACCGGTGCCGGCGATCCATCCGCCTCCATCAACATGGTGCGCAAGCGCGCCAACAGTAAAGACCTGAAGGGTTCTGTAGAACTGAGCGCCGGCACCTGGGACACCTACGGCGTCGAGGCTGATGTGTCCACGGCGCTGAACGAGGAAGGCACCGTTCGCGCGCGGCTGGTCGGGGAGACCAACGAGGGCGACACGTGGATCGATATGAACTCGAACAAGCGCCAGACCCTCTATGGCACGATGGATATCGACCTGACGCCCGACACCACGCTCTGGTTCGGCTTGAGCCGGCAAGAAAGCAACGCCGACTCGCCGATGTGGGGAGGCCTGCCAGTCTGGTACGCAGACGGCGGCCGCACCAACTGGAGCCGCTCGAAGTCGACCTCCGCCAAATGGAGCAAGTGGGACACGACCTACGAGACCTACTTCGTCAATCTTGATCACACCTTTGCCAACGACTGGCAAGTCAATCTGAGCTACAACCGTGGCGAACGCACCGGCGACTCTTCCCTGCTGTACCTGTCCGGCAATCCAGGCAGGAACGGCAGCTCCGCGATGTCTTCGTTCCCGGCGACCTACAAGACCGAGACCACCCAGGACGACTACGGCATCCGCTTCAATGGCCCGTTCTCGTTACTGGGTCGCGAGCACGAATTGGCCTTCGGCTATGTGGACAGCAAGCAGAAGTTCGACACCGATTCACTCGACGCGCAAACAGGCTTTGGCGGTGTCGCCGATTTCGATTCCTACAACGGTAATTTCGCAGAACCGGTATGGGGCCCGAGGACCGACTACGGTTACAGCGAGACCCGCCAGAAGGGCCTGTACGCGGCAACCCGCCTGAACGTGACCGACGATTTGAAAGTGATCCTTGGCGCGCGTGAAAGCTGGTACGAGAAGACCAGTGATGACGTCTTCTCGGAAGTGAGCAAGATCGATGTCGATCATGAGCTGACACCCTATGCAGGTATTGTCTACGACCTCACCGACAACCTTTCGGCTTATGCCAGCTACACAGAAATTTTCCTGCCGCAATCGGTACGCGACCGCAGTGGCCAGGCATTGGAACCGATCGTTGGCGAGAGCACTGAATTGGGCCTGAAGGGTGAGTACTTCGGCGGCCGCTTGAACGCCTCCGCAGCGGTTTTCCAGATCAAACAAGACAACCTGGGCCAGAACACTGGCGCGCTGATCGATCCTTCAAACCCGGTCGGCGGCTTCGCCTACGAGGCGAGTGAAGGCGCGACCAGCAAGGGTTTCGAGCTGGAAGTTTCCGGCGAGCTCGCAACGGACTGGAATGCATCGATGGGTTACACCCAGTTCACGGCCGAAGATGCCAACGGCGACGACGTCAACACGCTGTACCCGACCAAGTTGCTGCGCACCTTTACCACCTACCGTCTGCCAGGGGCGTTCAACAAGCTGACCATTGGCGGCGGGGTTAACTGGCAGGATTCGATCTACACCTACGCCGTCAACCCGGCCGGCAATTCCGAGAAGATCCAGCAGGATGCCTATGCCCTGGTCAACCTGATGGCTCGCTACGAGTTCACCGAAAACCTCTCGGGCCAGGTGAATGCCAACAACGTCACCGACGAGAAGTACTTCGACATCTTCGATGCCTACGGCGCCCTGACATACGGTGCACCGCGTAGCATTACGGCTTCGGCGAAGTACCGTTTCTAAGGCACCCGATCGGTTGGCGCTGCACTCTGCTGACACAACACCGGCCTTGCGCCGGTGTTGTACTTTTTGACGACACACAAACACGAAAGCGTCCTCGCCTCATGTCGAATAAATAGCCCATTCTCTCGTTCACCTGCTCCTGACTTCCGCACTCATTGACCGCTGTGTATCATCAGTCCCGGGCCGATGCTGCCCGCCGCTCGCTCCCGAAGGGAAAGGTGAAAGCATTTCTTCTCCCCCAAATCCTGTCGTATCTCTTGAGAGCCGAGGTTTGGCAACGCGAGCACCAGAATGCCTTGGCTACAGGAGGAACGATGTTTTCAATCGAACAAGCCAAGCAGATGGCCAAGAGGCTGCGTGCCTCGCTTGAGGGGCGCAATCAAGCGACGTCTCACTCAACCGCGCTTGAGCTGGTCGCGCATCAACTGGGTTACAAGGACTGGAACACAGCGTCTGCGACGCTTCCCCAGGAACCTGATCAACCCGCCATTACCTTCGACAGAGCCATCCCGATACTGCGGATGTTTGACGAAACCAAGGCGCGCGAGTTCTACCTTGATTTTCTAGGCTTCAGCGTCGAATTCGAGCACCGCTTCGAAGCAGATCTGCCGCTGTACCTGGGCATCAGCCGAAACGGTCTGCAGCTCCATCTTTCCGAACATCATGGCGATGCGAGCCCGGGATCGACGACATTTGTCCCTATGCACAATATCGAACTGTTGCGCGACGAATTACAGGGCAAACGCTACGGATACGGACGGCCAGATATCGTTCAGCAAGGTTGGGGGCAAGTGTTGGAAGTCCATGACCCCTTCGGCAATCGCATTCGATTCTGCCAAAGCTGATCCTGCCTGGCGGGCTGGGGTGACCCAGCCCGTTTCCTTGATACGTGTCCTATCCTTCTAACCAACCCACCACGCCAGACGCCAACATGCCCGCCTCCGAATCCACCCTCCTCGACAGCTGGCACCACAACGCCCACGCCTGGATCGCAGCCATCCGCAGCGGCGCCATCGAAAGCCGCCTCACGGTGACCGACCAGGCCATCCTGCTGGCCGTGCTGGGCCGCCAACCCGAGCGCGTGCTCGACCTCGGATGCGGCGAGGGCTGGTTGCTGCGCGCGCTGGCTCAGCGGGGCATCACGGCCGTCGGTGTGGATGGCGATGCGACGCTGGTCGACGCGGCGCGGGCGTCGGGGTCATCGCAGGTGCATGTGGCGAGCTATGACGAATTGGTGGAGGCCAAGGTGGACATCGGCCGCGACTACGACCTGATCTGCGCCAACTTCGCCCTGTTGCACCAGGACATCATTCCGCTGCTCGCCGCCATGAACGCCCTGCTCCGCCCTGGTGGTGCACTGGTGATCCAGACACTGCACCCGTGGGCTGTCGCGGCAGGCGACTATCAGGATGGCTGGCGGGAAGAAACCTTTGCCGGGTTCAAGGGCCAGTGGCAGCCCATGCCGTGGTACTTCCGCACCTTGTCCAGCTGGCTGAATGCGCTGGACATGGCCGGCTTTCGGCTGGCCGTCCTGCAAGAGCCGCAGCACCCGCAAAGTCCGGTGCCGCAGTCGTTGCTGTTGGTGGCCGAAAGCGGGCAAGGCGTTGTTCAGACGGTCGATTGAACAACCGCTGCCTGCCGCCCCTTGAACGCCAGCGCAAAGCAGAAAAAGATCGCCAGGGCGAACCCCGCCGGAAACAACCAGATGCTCTTCCAGTCATGGCTGCCCGTCAGCGCATAGTGGTCGGTCACCTGCCCTGCGACCCAGAAGCCGATCAGCATGCCCAGGCCATAGGTCGCCAAAGTAATGAGCCCTTGGGCCGAGCTTCTGAAACGCTCCGGCGCTTTGGCGTCGGTGTAGATCTGGCCGGACACGAAGAAGAAGTCGTAGCAGATACCGTGCAAGGCGATGCCGGTAAACAACATGAACGCCAGGTCGCCATTGTTACCGTAGGCGAACAGCAAGTAGCGCAAGGCCCACGCCAACATCCCCACCAAAAGCGCAATCTTGATCCCGAAGCGGTGAATGAACAGCGGCAGAAGCAGCATGAACAGCACTTCGGAAACCTGCCCGATGGCCATTTTCGCCGTTGGGTTGGTTACGCCGATTTCCGCCAGAAACGGATTGGCATTCTGGTAATAAAACGCCAACGGAATGCAGATCAGAATGGAGGCGATGAAGAACACCAGGTAACTGCGGTCCTTCAGCAAACTCAACGCATCCAGCCCGAGCATTTGCTTGAGGCCGCTGCGGCCCACCTCAGGTTTCAGTGGCGCGGTGCGCGGCAAGGTGAAGCTGTAGAGGCCGAGCACCAGAGACGCAATCGCCGACATCAGAAAGGTGTTGCGCAGCCCGCCTGACGAAATCAGGGCCTGGGAGTCCCAGGCAAACACAAAGCTGATGACCACGCCGGCCACGATCCAGCCGATGGTGCCCCACACGCGGATGCGGGAGAACTCGAGGGCCGGGTCGCTCATCTGCCGGAACGCCACTGAATTCACCAGTGCCAGGGTCGGCATGTAGATCATCATGTACGCCAGCACGTAAGGGTAAAACGTACTGAAGTCCGGCGCTCGATACAGCTGATACAGCAACACGGCGCCCACCAGGTGCAGCACCGCAAGGATGCGTTCGGCATTGAAGAAGCGGTCGGCGATCAAGCCGATCACAAAGGGCGCGATGATCGCGCCCCAGGACTGGGTGGAGAACGCCATGCCGATCTGCCCGCCGCTGGCGCCCAGGTTACTGGCGAGGAACGTACCGAGGGTGACGAACCATCCGCCCCAGATAAAGAATTGCAGGAACATCATGGCGCTCAGGCGCGCGGTCATCGTGGACATAACAGTCACCGTCTTATTGTTTTTCTTGTTGGAGAGAGAAGCGAATAACTTTTTGATCAGGCCTCGGGCAACCCCAGCAATCGTCGATTGAAACCTGCGTCCGACTGCACGCTGGCGAAATCGTCGAAGGCCTTCTGCGTCTTGCTGATCATGTGCCGCTCGATGAACGCCGCCCCTTCTGCGGCACCCTGGGCGGAGTCCTTGAGGCAACACTCCCACTCAAGCACGGCCCAACCGCTGAAGTCGTATTGGGTCAGTTTGCTGAAGATCGATTTGAAGTCGATCTGGCCATCGCCCAGGGAACGGAAACGCCCCGGCCGCTCAACCCAGCCCTGGTAACCGCCGTAGACGCCCGAACGCGCATCGGGGCGGAACTCGGCGTCTTTGACGTGGAACATGCGGATGCGCGCGTGGTAGCGATCGATGAAGCCCAGGTAGTCCATTTGCTGGAGCAGCAGATGGCTGGGGTCATACAAAATCGCGGCGCGTGGATGGTGATCTACTGCCTCCAGAAAACGTTCGAACGAGGCGCCGTCGTGCAGGTCTTCACCGGGGTGGATTTCGTAGCACAGGTCGACACCGGCCTCCTCGAAGCAATCAAGAATCGGCAACCAGCGTTTGGCCAGTTCGGCAAAACCCTGTTCGACCAATCCGCTTGGGCGTTGCGGCCAGGGGTAGACATACGGCCACAGCAGCGCACCGGAAAAGGTTGCGTGGGCCTTCAGTCCCAAGCGCTGACTGGCCCGGGCTGCGAGCTTCAACTGCTCGATGGCCCATTCGGTGCGTGCTTGCGGCTGGCCGCGTAGATGCGCCGGGGCAAAGTCGTCGAACAGGGCGTCGAACGCCGGATGCACCGCCACCAGTTGACCTTGCAGGTGCGTCGACAACTCGCTGATCTCGACGCCCGCTTTAGCGCAGACTGCCTTCAATTCGTCGCAGTATTCCTGGCTTTCAGCGGCGCGCGCCAGGTCGATGTATTGCGTGCCCAAGGTCGGCAACTGAATGGCCTTGTAGCCTTGCGACGCCGCCCACTGGGCAATATTGGCCAGGGTGTCGAAGGGCGCTTCGGCGGACATGAACTGCGCGAGGAAGATCCCCGGGCCGCGCAGGCCTGCTTGAGAAGTAGGGTTCACGGGCGAGTGCTCCGGGTTCATTGAGGGCAGACCAGTTCGGTCCATTTCGTGTCGCCACGATGACTGGCAATCACGGTTTCGATGAAGGCCATGCCGCGCAGCCCTACGTCGATGCCCGGCACGCCGGGGGCCACGTTGCCGTCGACGTTGCTGCGAATCGCCGTGGAGAAATCGCCGTATAGGTTGGCCATGGCTTCCAGATAGCCTTCGGGATGTCCGGCCGGCAGACGCATGCGCCGGGTCGCGGCGTCGCACAACCAGGGTTGGCCGACGCCGGAACGCAGCACGCGCATTGGTTGATCAAGGGAACGATGGATCAGGCTCGACGGCTCTTCCTGGCGCCATTCCAGGCCGCCCTTGTCGCCGTAGACGCGGATTTTCAACGGGTTCTCTTCACCCGCGCAGACCTGGCTGGCAATCAACACACCACTCGCGCCGTCAGCCATCTTGAACAGCATCGCGGCATCGTCGTCCAGTTGCCGGCTGGCAACGTGGGTATTCAACATCGCGCACAGGCGCTGGATGGGCTGGTCCGCCACGAATTCGGCCAATGAAAAGGCATGGGTGCCGATATCGCCGATGCAGCCGCCCAACCCGGACTGCTCAGGCAGGTCGCGCCAGCCGGCCTGCTTGTTGCCCTGCCCCGCCACATCCTCGCTCAGCCAGCCTTGGGGGTACTCGACAATCACCTTGCGCACGGAGCCGATCACCCCGTCGCGAACCATCTGCCGCGCCTGCCAGACCATCGGATAGCCCAGGTACGTGTGGGCCAGGCCATAGAGGCGATCGCTGCGTTCAAGCACAGCCTTGAGCGGCAGCAACTCGGCCAGATTCAACGCCGCCGGTTTCTCACTGAACACATGAAATCCCGCACTCAGCGCCTGGCTGGCAATCGGCGCGTGCAGGTGATTGGGGGTGACAATGATCAGCAGCTCCATGCGCTGATCGACCGGCAGCGCGCGCTCGGCCTCCAGCATCTGCCGCCAGTCGCTGTAGCAACGCGAAGCGCACAATCCCAGCGCGGCGCCGGTGTCCTGATTGTTGCGGGCGTCGCGACTGAACGCGCCACACACCAACTCAAAACGGCCATCGAGCCCGGCGGCCTGACGGTGGGCCTGACCGATGAAGGCGCCCTCCCCACCACCGACAAAGCCCATTCTTATTTTTTTCACGGCAACACTCATCGCAACGTTTCTCTGTTTGAGGCGGTTTCCGGCGGCTTTACAGGAATGCATCCGAAAGCCGATGTAACCGGTTACATCGTGACGGAAATCTAGGCCCTGTTTGACGAGGTGTCAAACCCCGGATGAATCTCCAGGAAAATTTCAGGGGTGGGCTTACCTGCGTTAAGCTCGCCCCTGCACAGTTCGATAACGAGGTGGTCTTGTCCAATATCCGCGAAGTAGCCAGGCTGGCCGGCGTCTCCGTCGCCACAGTGTCCAGGACGCTGAAGTCGCCTGAACGCGTGCTCCCCGACACGCGCGACAAGGTCAACGCCGCCGTGGAAAAAGCCGGTTATCGACCGAACCAGATGGCGGTGCAATTTCGCTCGCGCAGAACCGGCAACCTGGTGATTCTGGTGCCGACCATCGCCAACACGTTTTTCGCCAAGGTAATCAGCGGCGCGCAGCAAGCCGCCCAGCTCGCCGGGTATCGGCTGTTGCTGTGCGACACCCAGGGCCGCGAGGAAGTGGAACGGGAGTTTGCCGAATTGGTCTACGCCCATCAGGCCGATGGCGTGATCCAGTTGCGCGCCTATGACCCTTTCGAAGCGCCCTTCCCCAGCGCCGATTTACCGCCGATCGTCAATGCCTGCGAGGTGATACAGGGCGGCCGTCATCCCACCATCAGCCTGGACAACCGCGCGGCTGCCAAGGCCATGACCGAACATTTGATCGAACTGGGCCACCGCCGGATCGGCCTGATCAAAGGCCCGAAAAGCAGCCCGCTGACCCGCGATCGCGTGGCCGGTTATCAGGACGCCTTGCAACAGGCCGGTATCACGTCGGATGCCGCGCTGATCTGCCATGGCGATTTCAGTCTGAAGGCCGGACATGACGGTGCCGCCGCGATGCTGGAATTGCCCGACCGTCCCACGGCGTTGTTTTGCGAAAACGATGAAATGGCCATCGGCGCGTTGAAACGCATCAAGCAACAAGGCCTGCGCGTTCCTGAGGACATTTCATTGGTGGGCTTCGACGACATCCCCTTCGCGGCGTACTGCGACCCGCCGCTGACGACCATCTCGCAACCCGCCGAAACGTTCGGTCAGAAAGCCGTCGAGATGTTGATCGCGCTGATCGAGAAGAAACCGATCGAACAGCGGCATGTGGTGTTGCCGTTCAAGTTGACGTTGCGCAACAGCACGGCAGTTGTCAGGGCGCGCTAACGGATGACCAAAGTGACCGCACCCCGATACCAGCGTTAGAATCCGACGGTTGAGTTCATTCGTATGAGGAAGCGCCTGTCATGTCCAGTCTCGACAACTCCCTGCAAGACACCGCCGCGCCTGACGGCGTCTGTTACGGCTGCGGCAGCAGCAATCCGCACGGGCTGCACATCAAGAGCTTCTGGCATGCGGACGGCGTGCATGTCATGGCCGAGCACGTGCCTGATCCCATGTATTGCGGCTGGCCGGAGTTGGTGTACGGCGGGTTGATCGCGATGCTGGTGGACTGTCATTCCAACTGGACGGCGATGGCTTATCACTACCGTGAGGAAAACCGCGAAGTCGCCAGCCTGCCCCGGATCAATTGCGTCACCGGCAACCTTGGCATCAAGTTCATCAAACCGACACCGATGGGTGTGCCATTGACCCTGCGTGCCAGAGTGGAAGGCGATGTCGGACGCAAAACCCGTGTCATCTGCGAGGTCTATGCCGGGGACGTACTCACGGCGGTTGGCGATTCCGTTTTTGTCCGCGTGGATACCGATCAATTGGCGGCGGCGGCGCACAGTCGGTAGGACCTAACCGAAAGCGGAATCGATCCTGCGTGTGGGTCGCGTAATTTACAAGGAGGTGTCATGAGCAACTTCCCCATCGTGGCCACGGTACTCGCGATGATATTGGGGCTCTCCGTCACTCGCCTGCTGATGGGTGCGCTGACGGTGTTCCGCATCCGCCGCGTCGCCGCGCCTGATTGGGTGGCGCTGGTCTGGGCGGTCATGCTTTTCACGTCCCAGCTGGATTTTTGGTGGGCGGTCAACGCGTTGCCGACGATCAAAGCGACCTTTTCGTTTGCCGAGTTTTTATTGCTGGTGCTCCTGGCGCTCTCGCTTTTTGTCTCTGCCGCGTTACTGCTGCCCAGTCGAAGTGAGGACGAGCAAAGCGGGCTTCGCGTTTACTTCGAACAGGATGGGCGCTACGCCCTTCTATCGTTTTCGACCTACCTCGTGCTCGGCCTCATCGTGAACGTCCTCTTCTTTCAGGTATCGCCGATGGCGCTTTGGGGGGCGCTGGATGTCGTCATGATTATTCTCCCGGTCTGCGCATTCAAGGCCAAATCGCGCAAAGCGTATTCGACGATCACCCTGATTTATGTGCCCATTTCTGCCCTGGACGTCGCCATTACACTGACCAGCTAGGCGGGTCGTGGAAAGTGGCGCGGGTGGCCGCAACCCTGGAGGGTGAATAGACCATCTTCGCAGTTGGCGAGAGTCGGCATGGCAGCTGTCCAGTCCAGTACAAGCGAAATCAAAAGGCAGCAATCGGCCAGGAGGGTCCACCTCGCCAGCCGCCTCAGGGACGAGCTGGTTGGACGGCAACTGGCGAGGCGAACACATAGACAATAGCTTCCCTTGCTGAACAGCCCTCACGCCGCTCATCAAATACCCCTGCTCGTCCGCCGCCTCCCTCCGCAGCTTTCGTTTAGACGTAAGCTCAACTACGGTGATTCCAAGACCGCTGTCCAACCGAGGAGCCCAGTGCATGTCCAGAATCTTCTCTCTGATGCTCGCCGGCCTGGTTCTGTATACCAGCCCGGCGATGGCAGACACCCTCAAGATCGGCGTGATCGGCGCCGGCAAGGTCGGCGGTACGCTTGGCACGCTCTGGGTAAAGGCCGGGCACTCGGTGATGTTTTCATCACGCCACCCCGAGGCGCTGGCGGACCTGGTCAAGGAGGCCGGCCCCAACGCGCGGGCCGGCTCGGTCACCGAGGCCGCGGCCTGGGGCGATGTGATCGTGTTGAGTGTTCCCTATGGCGCCATGCCGGCGCTGTCCGAACAGTTGAAGGGCAAACTGGACGGCAAAGTGATATTCAGCACCAGTAATCCATTCGGCGGCCGTGACGCAGATGTCGGGCGCAAGGCGCTGGACATGGGCGTGGCCCTGGCGGATCAGCAGTATCTGCCCGGCGTGCACCTGGTGCGGGCGTTCAACGCCATTGGCTTCGCCTCAATGAAAGGCCTTTCCGGCAAAAACAAGGCGATTCCTGTTTTCGCCGACGATGCCCAGGCCCGGGATATCGGCGTCCGGTTAGTGCGTGATGCCGGATTTGTACCGGTGCTGTTCCCGCTGGCGCGCGCCAATGAGGGGTTGCCGGGCGGCCCGCTCAGCGGCGTCTGGCGTGAGGCCGAACTCAAGCAACGACGGGGCGTCGGTGAGCTTTGTCTGAATGTAGAGGCGACCTGCGCCGAAGCTCGCTAGTGTTGAAATCGATAGAGGGTCAGGTCCAACACCGTCTAATCTCAATGAAGCACAACCCCACGCGGCTCGCCTCTTGATACAGGGGAAACGGGATGGCCAATAGAACAGCGCGCCAATGCTCGTCATGGGTCATACCCTCCCTGCTCGCCATCAACCTGGCGCTGATCGCGGGATGTTCCGGCAAAGCGTCCACCGCTCGCTATGCAACTTCAAGCGTGGGCTCAGCCTGCTATGCAAAAGCGCTTCCCACCGCTGGCGAGGGTGGCCTGGCTTGGGGCTCCACCTTGAGCATGGCGCGTAAAAAATCCATGGATAATTGCATCCGCTATGCCGGCCGATCCGGTGGCACGCCGACTACCTGCCAAGTGGTGTTGGCGGAGTGCAGGCATTGAAACCTATGCAAAGCCGAGGAACGACAGGATAACCACGACGACCACCACTAACCCGACGATGTAGATGATGTTGTTCATGAAACCCACCTCTCAACCAGAATAGGACTGCGGCACGAAGGCTTACACCTACACGGTAGTGCAGCTTTGCTCGCAATGCCATTCAGCATGGGACGGTCGAGCCTGACAGTTTCCCTTGCTCGCGGACTAGAGCCGAAAGTGCTGCTGCATGGCTTGGGAGAGCAAATCCACCGCTTCATCCCCATCTGAAGACGGCGATCGGATAAACACGACCTCATGCTCCGGTATGACGGGCAAACCGTCGAGAATCTGCATACTTTCCGTCACCCGGGCGCGGTCTATCAGACTGATCGCCAACCCGGCCTCCACGCAGGCGCTGACGGCCTGGTTGGACGGACTGTCCAGC
Organism: Pseudomonas sp. FSL W5-0299; assembly: GCF_005930655.1. Lineage (NCBI taxonomy): Bacteria > Pseudomonadati > Pseudomonadota > Gammaproteobacteria > Pseudomonadales > Pseudomonadaceae > Pseudomonas > Pseudomonas sp. FSL W5-0299. Next base: position 11,749 of record NZ_RXHX01000053.1, on the reverse strand, counting down.
ACCACGCGCCACCGGCGGCCGCTTTGTTTGAGTGATGCCACCATGGCTTGCCGATAAGGGCATTGCGCCGCATGCACGGCCAGTGGCAGCGGATCCATCGAGGCCAGCGACTTGTTTGCCGGCCCCACCCAGATCGGCGTGGTGGCGACGAGAAATTGCGCCTGCATGGTCAGCTGCCCCCTGGCTTGGGCAATCACCGCGGCCTGAAGCTTTCCACGCTGGACCTGGTCACGCAGCGAATCACTGGGGGCTGTCTTCAACTCCAGCACCACGTTGGGCCAGGCAGCGGCGAATGTCGGCAGGATGTCGCGGATGACATGGGCGGCGTATTCGTCGGGGACACCCAGGGTAATGCGTCCTGCCAGGTGGTTTCCATGCAGGTCGGCCAGCACCCGGTCATGGGTGCTCAGCAGTTCTGTCGTCGACAAAAGCAAACGCTTGCCCAGTGCGGTCAGGGAGACGGACTGATTATCGCGATTCAGCAAGCGCCCCCCGGCGACTGCCTCAAGCCGCTGGATATGCACGCTCACCGCCGCCGGGCTTTTATGCAGCTGCTCGGCCGCCGCACTGAATTTGCCAATCCGCGCCACCGCATGAAATGTACGTACCAGCTCGATATCGAGTATCGCCGTCATGATTTAATCTTCGTGAATGACTGCTGCACTTTATTTTGATTTATTAGATTAGGCCGATTTCGTAGCCTGTGGCAATGAACCAGCCCACACCGATCTCCTGTCAGCAGCAAGTCATCCCCCACTGGCGCCAGAAGATGCCGCTGCCGCTGCTCGAGGCGGCTTTGATTCTGACCTGGAGTTCCGGATTCGTCGGCGCGCGATTCTCGATGGACTATGCGCCCCCCTTGTTGGTGGTGTTTTGGCGCTGCGTCGTGGTCACGCTAATCCTGTTTCCTTTCGTCGCCAGGCAATTGCGGCAAACCTCCCCTGCCGTGTTGCTGAAAAACGCCGGCATCGGTCTTCTGGCCATGGCCGGCTATCTGGCCGGCGTCATACAAGGCATAGCCCTGGGCGTACCGGCGGGCCTTGCCGCGGTGTTCGCCAACCTGCTGCCGATGGCGGTCGCATTGCTGGCCGCTGGCGTGCTGGGGCAAAAACTGGCCTGGCAAGTCTGGGCAGGGCTGGGCATCGGCCTGGTTGGCGTTGTGGTCGTGACGCTTGGCGCGTTGGCCTGGGGTAGCGCGCCCCTCTGGGCGTATGGCCTGCCGGTGCTCGGTACGCTTTCGCTCGCCATCGCGACACTCTGGCAGAAGCATCTGCACGCCTCTGAATCGCTGGACCTGCTGCCCAACCTGTGGCTGCAATGTTGCGTGTCGAGTTTTGCATTCGCCCTGATCGAGGGCACGCAAGGTAGCCTGGCGCCGATACCCGGCATGGGGTTTGCGCTAAGCGTACTGTGGACGGTGGGATTGTCTACGTTAGGCGGCTACGGGCTTTATTGGGTCTGCCTGCGCCGGGCGACAGCCACACGAGTGGCCAGCGTCTTGTACCTGAGCCCGCCCGTCACGATGCTTTGGGCCTGGGCCATGTTCAACGAACCGTTGTCATGGCAAATGGTGTCAGGCATGGCAGTGTCCGGGGTCGGCATCTGGATGGTGGTTCGGTCGGAGTCTCGGCAGGCTCGGCGGTAAAAGCTGATGGATGTTTCGGGGCAGAAGTTGCTCTTGCCGACAGACTGCAATCGGCCAGACGTGGACGGTCACTCAAGGAGAAACCTGAGGTTAGGGAGCGGGCTCCTGTTTTCGTGGGAAGCACGAGTCCCATAACACGGAGACAATTAAGTGCTGACTCCAAGCGGTGCCGTGGCACCTATGCCCTCTCTGAAGCTCATTGGAATCAAGGGAAGCGTGCGTGAAAGCGTCTCGCAGAGCAAAGACCTTCGAGAGCGGTATCGTTCAATTGGATTCAGGTTCCTTGATCGTCGGCAATACGATGAGATCGGCAATAGCTGAATGAGCTTTGGCATCCGGATGTACAGCCCCACTGAACCAGTCATCAAGGAGTTCTCCGTTGGAATTGAAGCGGGCCATTGTCATGAAAGCGTCGTTTCCGGTCCTGATGCCCCGGGTTCGCGTGCTGATATAGGGCTCCCAATGCGCAAAGGTTGGAATTGGTGTCATTGATGGGTGGTTTGTCTTGAGCTCCCCGCCCTTGGTCCAGGCAAAACGCTCTGACTCCGGGCAAGTTACACCTGCATCACACTCGGGGGATACCGCACATAATGAACGTCCCTGAAATGCCAGCTGAGAGTCGATAGTGGTCCATTTTGTGTACTCGCTATCCCCTATGGCTGCTTCTTGGTTCTCGCGAAGATGGTTGATGAATTGCTGTTCGATTTTCGTCCCATTTGCCTCTTCAATCAGGAACATGAATTTTTTGCCACGATTAGCGCCCAAGTACTGAACGACTGACTCGGTCATTGCGACATTGCCCAAGTTCAGCCGGTTCTTGCAGTACTCCTGGAATGGTGTCTGTATGGGGTTGGGATAGAGCAGAGCCTGCACTTTGTCGGGCTGAATATGCAGGTAGTTCGTAAGTGCGTAGCCGAGGTTGGCATACACCTTTTTGAGATGGGGTTTGGCTGTATTTGCGGCTCTTTCCGGATTGATCACTCCAAGGTACAGCCTGAGGCCGCTCAGGCCAGTCATGTGCACAAGGTCTTGTACACCACCGAGTCCGGCGAGGATCACGCTAGTCGAGTCAGACCACTGGCGCTCGTATATTCCACCCGGAACCAGGCCCCATTTCACTACGCCGGAAAAACCAAAGTCGTTACCTCCAAAGGAAAGAAGGACTTCATCGACGGCCTGCATCTGCTTTTTGCAAGCATCGTACTTTACAGCGCCGTAGTACTTCCTGTTGCCAAGCGCTGTCGTCTCTGGCTGGAAAGAATGCGAGCCGGCATGGAAGGGATCTTCCGGGCAGAGAAGGTGAATCGCGGCGTTCAACTGAGACTTATTTAGCAATTCACCACTTACTTTATCTTCTTGTCGTGGCTCACCCGCGCGCTTTGAAACTAACTCAAGAAAATTGCCGCCATCACGAGTTGACCAATGTCCCACTCGGTTGGAAACATCGTTCGCTGGCGGTGACATCTGTGCTCGAAAAAAACCATCGTAAATCTCGGCTCCAGAACAGCTGAACGATGCAAATCTGACCACTAGATGTGGGTCCGAAACCACAAGCTTAAGGGCATACATTGATTGCCAGGAGAGTAGTGAGCGGTGGCAGGTGGTGTCCCACCAATCCGCCCCTTTTGAGAATCGGCCTCCGGCCATATCCTTAGCGCTCAGTATTCGGCTTCCTTTAGTCAAATCGTCGGTCGATTTTTCCGTACCCATGGCTGCTCTATCGGGATTTCCCTCTCCGCTTGCGAAGGAGTCTCCGAATGCAAGGATGGTGTGAGTTTTAATGAAAACGTTCGCTATACCCTTTTCACCGTCAACAGGCTCCACACTAAGCCTTGTGCTCACACGCTCAGGAAGCGAGATCTTGAAATCATCGGTACACGGCACCGACTTACCGTATTGCTTTCCATCTCGGAACCACAGGCAATAAGCACCCTCGGGCGCTCCCCTGACCTGGGCGACAATCGTGTGATCACGTTTAAACAGAGCTTTTTTGTCATAAAGCCCGGTTGCCGGGTTCCATAGTGTTTCCGACGTCTTGGGTAGCAGCTCTCTTAGACTTGCCGCGTTCTGTGTTGCCAGGAAATCGCTTGCTGATAGCCCAGGCTTCCAACTGTTTTTGATCTTCTTGAATGCCTCCGTACCACGGAAGACTGGAAAACCATTTTCAACTGACCAAACAATCTCTGTCCCCATTACTGGCAGCGTAACTATAAGACCTATCGCCATTAAGAGAGCCCGCATCACGAATCCCCTTCATTGTTGTCTTTGTCATTCGTTGAGCTCCCCCTATTCGCAACCTCAGCCAAGTGGAGAGGTTTGGAATAAAAAGGGCCTAAGCTTATTTTTCGATTTTGTAGCGAACCTTCTGGGTAAAGACTTCGCCTGCGACCTTGTACGCCGCGATCATGTCGTAGGTACCTACCGTACGCGCTGAGGCCGTGACAGTGAAACAGGTGTTGTTGGGTGTGGTTTTCGCAGCGTTCTTGACGATGGCGGTGGATGGCAGTTGCTGGGGCACGCTCTTGGTATCCATGCGGTAGAAACCAGCCACTACCTCCGTCAGGTTGTTTGAGTGGTACAGGCAGTATTCACCGTCGCCTGTCGTGGGGATGAAGTCACCGCTGCCAGACAGTGGGGAGACGAAAGTAACGCCAGAACTACTCAGGCGCTCGGCTTCTCGGGCCTCCTCCAGCGCCTGTCTGGCGGTTTGATAATCCTGGCTGAAGGCCAGTGGCCCACCGCGGACCTTGATCATTTTCTGGATGGAGGTTTCTGCTTGGGTCAACAGTTTGCGTTTCTGCCAGAGTGAGGCGTCGCCGCCCTTGACGATGGACAGAGCGAGCCAGGTTTTGTCAGTGAAGGGCTCGGGATTGGACCGAAGGGCGGAACCAGGGATATCTGATGGGTTCACTGGTTTTTTCTTGGTAAGCCTGTGATCGACGTAATCCAGCTCGTCGCTATTAATGTCTGCCAGCGCTGGGCCGTCGGGTGTATCCGCCCAGCCACGGCGCACGGCAGTGGGCACCAGCATGGCGATATCGCCGATCCAGGCGAAGGGGTTCCAGGAGCGTCCTTCATTCGTCATCTGCAAAAAGCAATTGGCCGAAACACAGTGCTCTTTGTTGATCAAGACATAGTCCCCCACACTCAAAGGAATGTAGGAGCCGTTGGAATCCACCTTCGCCAACTGACCGGCATTGCCGGTGAAGTTAATGTCGATTTCCATGACTACATCATCTTTGTTCAAGCTCAGAAGGCTCTTGGCAATTTCCTTGGCGAAGGCTTGTTCCGAAGCTGTGACCGGGTTGGCCAGGGAAAGGGTCTGGGTGACGGACTGGATGAAGTCTAGGAATGCGGCAGAGTTCTGGTTCTCGCCTTGGTCGTACTCAATCACCGTTAGCCTCATGTTGAGGTGGTCGGCGTCGAGTGTTTTCGGACCGTAGAGCAGCTTGTTGAGGAATGGAGTACGGGCTTTGTCGGACACGCCGAAATAGGGGCCCAGTACACGGGTAACAGTATCTGACTCCGTGCCAGCGTTGGTTTCAGTGAACTCGGCCACCACCACAACCTCGTTAACACCGCCCATGTCTTTCAGGTACTTGAAATAGCCGTCGCTGAGATAGATGGCAAACACATCAGCGTTGCTTTTATCAGTACCGGCCTTGCGGATGGTCAAATGGGGATCGACAGCGTTCTTGAACAGCGTTTTGTCAAATACCACCGCACCCGCGGCTGGTTGTGCTGGAGGGGTTGCAGGCTTGGCAACATCCGATTTGCGATAGACATGCGTCGTTCCCGTGGGAACAGAGATACAACTGGTTAGTAGTACACAGGTCACCAGCAGAGGGATGATGTTCCAATCGCGCGTAGGAACGAAACGTTTCATTACACACTCCTCCTTGAGTCATATTGCATGACATCAAAATGATGGCTCTATATGATTTCAGCAAGTGTAGAACGGGCTTTTGAAAGCACAAGCGAGCTGTCCCGCATTGAGCTCAAGAGGCGCCTAATTTGAATATTCACATTTCTCTGAGCTTTGCTGATCAATCGCGCGCAAGGGCGACGGGCAGTAATCGGCTAGAAGCGGGACGCTGACGAATGAGCCGATCACCCCTTGCGTCCGTTCAGAACACAGTAGTCATTTCAAATGGCCACGCTGGTTTACCAGCCCGGTATGACATGAAAATCCCGGTCTAGCGCTGGTTTTTAGATTATGTGCGCGACTCGGAAGGAATAAGGAGGACCAGATCAGTATCGCCTACGTCGACACCCGCTTGTGACAGCAGAGTAGTAACTTGGCCTCGGTGATGAGTCTGGTGGTTGAAGAAATGCATGACCAAGCCATAAAAGCTCCTGTCAGCGGGGGTTCCTTTCATGCTTGTGTAATTGAGGGTGTAATCTAAATCCGCCTCTGTAATCGAGCGAGACCACTCGACAATCACCTGATCGAGCCAAACGCGATGTGCCGAAAGTTCTCGGATATTTGAGAGCAGTAACTGGTCGAGGCTTTTGGGGGCCGGAAGCTGTCGAATCGGCTCCAGAGCCAAGTGATTCGCCGGGTGCCTGGCAAATCGCTTTAGCCAGATAGTGTCCCCGGCCACCAGGTGATTCAACGTCCCGAGAATAGAACCAAAGAATGCTTTCCTATCCACTGACAGCTCTTCATCTATCAGACTTCTGGCCGCCTCATAAACCTTTGCGTTCATCCAATCGTTATAGATAGCCATCTGGCAGATATGGTCGGTGCGGCCCATCGTGTTCATCCTTTGAGTGAATACTAGACAAGCGTTCCACGCTCATCTGGGGCCATTCTAGAGCAAGGCTTTTTGAATCGCCCTTGATTTCGTAGACACGTGACCGGCTATATCGGGTCGGTTGCTGCACTTCGCGACAGGCAACAATCGGCCAAAAACAGCCGGTGAACGAAGCGATAGCTAATGAGTAGCTATGCTTGGTCTACTGCCGGAACTGATTGAGCAGATGGGCTTTTCGACCATGGTGTATAAACCCCTTCAGCGGTCGCCCGACAGTCACAATGCCCGGTCTAGTCGGGCAAGATGACAGAGCAAGGAATGTAGTCGACCAAGCCCGTGAAGGTGTTATCACCCCACTTGAGGTCAACTTAGAGTTAGGCCCAAAGAGGAGTCCGCCATGACCGTAGTCGATCGCCTCAGGTATTTGCGCGTCGTTCTAGTTTTGGCTGGCCTCGCGTGCCTTGCTCTCTACCCACTGATGTTGGTCTGGCCATCCGGCTGGGCCTGGCACGTCGGTCACTCGGACTACCCGATGATGATCGTTGGCATCTACGCCACACTTGGGGTGTTCTTGATCCTGGCCGCACGCGACCCATTAGCCAATCTGAGCCTAATCTGGTTCACCGTATGGTCTAGCGCCGTTCACGGAGGAATCATGACCGTCCAGGCGCTCACCCAGCCGGGGCAACTGGGGCACTTGGCAGGTGACGTGCCGGCGCTTTTCATCGTAGCGGTTGCCTTGGCCATCTTGACGCCCCGCTCGCAATTGGCCGCTCAGCCCCGGACACACAATGGGGCCTAAGAGCAGGTTTGACTGTCAGGATCGGGACGAAAATTGCGTTTCAGTAAAGCAACCACGGGCGAGCTGTCGATACGTCAAATCTCAGCTCATCCCGTGGTTTCTGGAAGCTTGGCGATCACCTTGATCTCGAACTGGTAACCGTAGAGCCACGTGACGCCGACGCCGGTCAGCGTCGGGTGCGGCGCGTTACCCCAGAACTCTGGCAGAACCTTCCAGATCGTCTCGAACTTTGATTCGGGATCGACGATGAAGACGGTGACGTCAATCACATCGTCGAAGGTGCAACCGGCAGCGCCCAGGATTGCATTCAAATTGTTGAACGCGAGTCGAACCTGGGCCTCCAGATCGGGTTCGGGCGAGCCGTCTTCGTTACTGCCGACTTGTCCCGACACGAATAAGAAACCATTGGACTTGATAGCCGGCGAATAGCGATTGCGCTCATAAAGCGCCTGGCGTCCGGGTGGAAAAACAACATCACGCTGTGTCATAGGTGCCTCCATCAATGGGTCTACGCAGACCCGGAACAAACGATGTCGAGACTGTAAGGACTTGTGCCTGGGCGATAAACAAGCAACCGTAGCTATCACTGTTTGTGAAATCCAAACAATCTGATCGATAGCCGGGGCAGCAATGGACCGTTTTGATGCAATGCAGGCATTTGCTCGAGTGGTGGAAGCGGGCAGCTTCACCAAGGCAGCCGAAACACTGCACATGAGCAAGACCACCGTGACACAACTGGTCCAGCAGCTTGAGGCACGGTTGCGCGTCAAATTACTTAACCGCACGACTCGCAAAGTCAACGTCACCGCCGACGGTGCCGTTTATTACGAGCGAGTGCTCCAATTGCTGGCCGACATGGACGACGCCGAGACCAGCCTGTCCGGCGCCTCGACGCTGCCCAGGGGCCGGTTGCGAGTGGATGTGCCAAGCCCGCTGGCCAGCATGATTCTCGTACCCGCGTTGCCTGCGTTTTACGAGCGGTACCCAGACATCCAGATCGACATGGGCGTCAGCGATCGTATCGTGGATATGATTGATGAGAACGTCGATTGCGTGGTGCGCGGCGGCGAGCTGACGGATCAGTCGTTAATGGCCCGACGAGTAGGCGACCTCCAGCTTGGTGTTTTTGCAGCGCCCAGCTACCTGGCACGCGTCGGTACGCCTGCGCATCCGCGGGAGCTGGAAGATTCGCATCACCGTATCGTCGGTTTCCTGTGGGCGCGCACCGGCAAAGCCGTGCCCTATGCCCTGCACAACGACGTTGAGAGTGTCCGGATCAAAGGTCGCTACGCGCTGGCAGTCGACGATGGCAATGCCTACCTCGCGGCCGGCCTTGCCGGACTGGGCGTGCTGTGGCTGCCAAAGTACATGTCCAAGACCTTCGAAGCACGCGGCGAGTTAGTGCCCCTGTTCGAGAGCTGGAAACTCGATCCGATGCCCATCTACGTGGCATTTCCGCCAAATCGGCATATCAGTATCAAACTGCGCGTGTTCATCGATTGGGTCGCTGAGCTGATGGCACACCATGCGCCGGTCAGCGACGGATATGACTCGTGAATACAGCGTTGGGGAATTCGCCATGGCGGTCGCTTTGTCCAAATGATCGCTGTGACGGCTCCCACCACGATCAATGCGATGCCCCTCCGGCACCGAGGGCCCTGGTAAGTACAACAGCAGCCCCAGGCAGGTCGCGAAGATCATTTCCAGGGACAGCAACAGGCTGGCCAGTGTCATGGGCAGGCGTCGGGACGCGATGGTCCAGCCGCCCTCCTCTTTTCAAGACCTGAAGTGAGTCAAGACGATCTGCACAGTTCTCAATACGTTCAGAAGCCAAGAGCGTGGAGTCAAAGGCAACACTGTGTCCACTCCCAACGTAAACCGCGCTGGGTTTGAATCCCCACATTATTGGAAGCCTGAATCATGACTACCTTGAACAATGAGAACTGCAGAACGACCGGCGTCACTCAGAAAGCATCGCTCGGGGTTAGAACCACGGCGATCGGCACCTACGGTGCTTACGTTGCTCTGGCCATCATTTACTTCTGGTTCGGCGGCATGAAGTTCACGCACTATGAAGCCGAGGGCCTGGTCCCGTTGGTAAGCAACAGCCCTTTCCTCGGTTGGGTTTACAACATTTTCAGTGTGGATACGTTCTCCAGTCTGCTCGGTATCCTGGAAGTCTCGATCGGACTCCTTATTGCGGGGCGCCTGCTGTCACCCAAGCTTTCATTGATCGGGGGTGCGTTGTCTGCCGGATTGTTTTTCACGACCTTGAGCTTCATGTTGTCGACACCTGGCGTGATTGAACCCGGCCTCGGTTTCCCGGCCATTTCGGTTGCACCTGGTCAGTTTCTCCTGAAGGATATCGGCTTGCTTGCCGCTTCGGTTTTCGTGGCCGGCCATTCTCTGACTGCACTGGAATCGCGTTGAACCGATGATTTGTCCTCCAGGAATGGCCTGAAACCGCTCGAGGTTTTCAGGCCATTTCGCCATCAGCCTCTCCTGCCGAATCCTTCATCCAGTCCCGAGGGCTGTAGCCCGTCTTGCGACGAAAAGCGCGGGCAAGCGCCGAAGGACTTTCATAACCGACCTCGGCGGCGATCAGCGTGATCGGTCGCCCTTCACGCAGACGCTTCTGCGCCAGGCTGATACGCCAACTCAACAGATAATCGGCCGGTGTCTGCCCGATGACGGCCCGGAAATGCACGGCATAGGCCGCGCGCGACATGTTTGACTCGCTCGCAAGCTCGGCAATCGACCAGGGACGATGCGGTGCGTTGTGAATCTGGACCAGGGAGCGCGCCAATCGTGAATCGGCCAGCCCGGCCATCATTCCGGTGTGCAACTGGTGGTGGTCGAGCAGATGCCGAAACAACAGGATGATCAGCAATTCGAACAAGCGATCCAGCGCAGCCTCCCTGCCGCAATGTCCGCCCGCCGCCTCAACAAACATCCATCTCAACGTGTCGGCCAGCATCGGTAGCTCATCCAGGGGCAGCACCAGCAAATCGGGTAACGAAGCCGACAGCGGGTTATCAACCCCACCCTCGAACTCCATTGATGCGCACAGGAGTTGAGCCCCTTCGGGTTCATTGGCGAACAGTTGATGCCGGCGTGGTCGGGGCAGAAAAATCAGACTGGGCCGAGTCAGCAGCAAGTCCTTGCGATCGAGCCCCAGCAACGTGAGGGCACCGGCCTGAAGCAGGTGAATATGACCCCGCGTGTCAGCACCATCGTAAGACGCCATGCCGCAAAGCTTGCCGTTGTAAAAGAGGTTGGCGCGCACGCCGAACTGCGACAACAGTGTAGACAAGCGATCCATGGGCGATCTCTGGGAGAAGTGTAGACACGAAAGAGCATATCACCGAGGGGGTTGCGGTCCGATTGGGTCCTTTCCCCACGCGGCGGGCGCTCCAGGCGTTGTATGCTTGGCGCACCTGTGTGATACACAACACCTGATTGTGTGAGTCCTGAGTTCTGACGAGGTTTTGCTTATGCCCCACTCCCCACGCATCCCGCAACTGCTGGCCTGCGCCCTGATCGGTTTATTCGCTGGCGGCGCACAGGCGAGCACGCCCTCCCCAGCGCCCGAGAGTTTGCAACCGCTGCTGGTGACGATGAATGAGCGACTGAACATTGGTGATTTGGTGGCGCTGGCCAAGTGGGACAGCGGCAAACCCATCCAGGACAGTGCCCGAGAAGCGCAAGTCATCGCTAACGCCAGGAAGATGGCGATTAAACGCAAACTGGACCCGGAACAGGTCGCCGAGTTGATCGCCGCACAGATCGAAGCCAACAAGCTCGTGCAGTACGGACTGCTCGCCAATTGGCGGGCGGCCGGCAAGGCGCCTGACACACCGCGGCCGGACCTTGCCAAACAGATCAGGCCCCAACTGGATGAGCTGCAAAACCGGCTGTTGCAGCAATACGCTGAGTTCGCGCCCTATCGCAAAGACCCGAACTGCCCCAACTGGCTGGGCGAGGCACGCGCCGGCCTGATCAAGGACCAACTGCATGGTCAGGCATTGATACGCGCGACCGGGGAGCTGTGTGTCGCCGATCAGTGACAGGCCGACGGTAGTCTCGGGCAGCCATTGACTGCATCAATAGTCACCATTAACTCAATGAAGTTCTCTTAAAAACTCCGGGGCGTAACATCGCCTCCATACCAAACAACTACACCCCGGAGCACACCATCATGAAACGCCAAATCCTTCTCAGCATCGCTTTCTCGGTTTTTGCAGTTAACGCTTTCGCCGCTACCTCTGCTCACCCGGTTGTCGCTGAAGGCGGCTCGGATCGTCTGATTGAAAGCCGCGTGGCTGAAGGTGGTTCGGATCGTCTGATTGAAAACCGCGTTGCTGAAGGTGGTTCCGACCGTCTGATTGAAAACCGCGTCGCCGAAGGTGGTTCCGACCGTCTGATCGAAAACCGCGTTGCCGAAGGTGGTTCCGACCGTCTGATCGAAAACCGCGTCGCTGAAGGTGGTTCCGACCGCCTGATTGAAAACCGCGTCGCCTGAATGAATGGCTTCACAGCGGTACC
>NZ_RXHX01000052.1:0-29036 GCF_005930655.1 Pseudomonas sp. FSL W5-0299 | reverse complement strand
CAGGTAGAGAAATATACGGGGCACCGCGTCTGGGATCAGGTGGTAACTTTGAATGCGGGGTTCATGGAGCGCTTACGATGTGAAGATGACCGAGCACTACCAGGCAGGGCACGGCGATGACGCGGTGGTTTACATGAAGGTCAAAGCCGACCTGAAGGTGTAGCACGGTGGTCGTTTGCCCAAAATATTCTCAAAGTTTGCCCAAACGCCAGTGTCTAGTCCTGAAATAGGTTTACACCTGTTTCACCCTAACGCCCGATGCACCGCATCGGGCGTTTTGTATTTCAAAGACAGGTGCGGTCGCTCGCCGTTGTAGATCGATACCGACTCACTCACTATCTTCTTCGCTTGCGTCAAATCCTGCGGCCGCTGAAGCATAAGCTCTGTCTTCAGTATCCCGTTGACCCTCTCTGCCAAGGCATTTTGGTAGCAGTCATAGCCATCCGTCATTGAACATCGAATGCCGTATTTCGCGTGCAACGCTTGGTACATCCCCGAGCAATATTGGATACCTCTATCTGAGTGGTGCACCAACGGCTGCTCTGTCCGACGGTGCTTTACCGCCCAGCTCAGCGCGTGTGCTACCGACTCGGCATGAAGGCTTTCATGGACGTGATAGCCCACGATCTTTCGCGAAAAAGCATCCGTCACAAGGCTCAGATAAGCCACACCTTCCTGAGTTGGCAAATAGGTTATGTCAGCCACCCAGACTTGTTCCGGGCCGCAGGGAACAACCTGATCAGGACCTGGTTTGAGCAAGTTCGGGTGGATGAAGCGCATCGAGCAGAGCATCAATCGCCGCCTGTTGCGGCCGGATGAGCGCCGCCGGTTCTACGCCAAGTTCAACCCCGAGGGATTGTTGCGAGCCGATAGCGCTGCCCGCGCAGCCTTTTACAGCTCGATGACCCAGAACGGTATCTACACCCGCGACGAGTGCCGGATCAAAGAGAACCTCGCACCGAAAGGCGGCAACGCCGCACAGCTCACAGTTCAGTCAAACATGCTGCCGATCGACAAGCTCGGTGGTGATGCCGGCGATGCCCAGCAGGCGCGTTCAGCGTTGATTGATTGGCTCAACGACAAGCCAAAAGGTAATTCTGAATGAACCGAAAAGACCAATCGGTGGCGGTGAAGTACCGCTCATTCGACTACGACGTAAAGGCTGTCAGCGATGACGGCCTTTTTTCTGGGTACGGTTCCGTGTTCGGCGTGATCGACAGCTACAACGAAGTGGTTGCCCCGGGTGCGTTTCTCGACTCCATCGCCGATTTGAAGGCGAAGTCTCGGTCGCTTCCGGTTCTGTGGCAGCACCGCACCGCCGAGCCCATCGGATCATGGTCGATGGACACCTTGAAAGAGGACACCAAGGGTTTGTTCGGTGATGGCGAGCTCTGGCTGGCTGATGCGCCGTATGCGCGCATCGCCATGCGGGGCATGAAGTCCCGATCGATCACCGGTCTGTCGATCGGCTACTACGTACGTGAATCCAGCTTCGACGAGAAGACCCGGATCCGGACCCTGACCAAACTCGACTTGGTCGAGATTTCCATCGTGACTGTGCCGGCCAATGGCTTCCATATAGAACGTCATTTCTTTCTGGTTGACGTTGGCCTTTTCGAGGCTTGTTACGTATAGCGCCAATGCGTCTTTGCTGTTCAGCTTTTTGAAACTATCGGCAGTTACACCAACCTTCGGCGCGATGTTCTCAAAAAAGTCCTTCAGTTCACCGCCGCCGGTGCTCGCAAAGTCCCCCATCTTGTCGTTTGTGTCTTTGAAGATGTCAGACAGTTTGTCCTGCTCAACTCCAACACTCCGGGCGCCCGCAGCGTACTTCTGAAACTCGGTGGTGCCGAGCCCGGCAAGTGCCGCCTGGTTGGATATCTCTTTGGCAACACTTGCTGAATGAACTACTAGAGCAGTTAGGACTGCCGGGATGGCGAAACGCCAAAACCGTGTGAATGACCCGGCAAGCAATGTGCCCCGCCCCTCCGGCGGCAATAGGACGGACAGTTTCACTGATGCACCTGGCTTGCCGGGTGCATTGGGAAAACGACCGAGAGGAACGATACATGACGCACGCAGCAGCAATAGCCCAGCTCGAAACCCATGCCTCCAACTGCGAGAACAACGCAGCGATTCAGGAGCGCGAGGGCCAGCACGAAGACGCCGCAAACAATCGCACGAACGCCGCCGAATACCGGCAGGCAATCGAAACGCTCCAGGCTGAATGAGCATCACTTCTGCCCATTCACTGAGTGGGCAGCGGGATGCGGACGAAACCCCGGCTTATACCGGCCACCTGCATGCAGCAAACCAGAGAACGGCGAGCGCCCGCCAAGATGCCAACGGCGCGCATTGGAGGATGACCATCATGAAATAGACCAGAGCCCAACGATTGCTGCATCTGTGAAAGGCCCGAACGTTCACGGGCCTTTCTTTTGCCCAGCGTTTATTCGTCAGCACTCTCCCCTGCGCCCAACGGCAACCAGCAGACCGGTCGAGTGCTGACGAATACACGCAACCCCACACCGAGGGATCAGCCATGCAAATGCATCCATCCATGCAAGCGCGAGTCGAAGGCAACATTGCCCTGCACATCCGCGCAACAGCGGCCACTGCCGAGTTCTATTCAATGATCGGCAAGGAGGCGCCGGTTAGCGCCGTTCGCTTTCAGGTCGTCACCAAGGGCGATAACGCCTATCACGTCATCGAGCGGGCCACCGGGAAAGTGAAGGGGTTCCGCTTCAGCTGGAAGGCGGCGATCAACCTGGCGCAGGTGCTGGAAGCGCGGGCAGACGGCGCGAAGGTGAACATCGATGGGGGGGACAAATGATCGGCATTACCAATGCCAAACCCTCGAGACTCGATCATCGAGGACCTGAACCAGAAGCTGGAACAGTTCTTCGGCTCCGGCAAGACCGTGCAGCAGATCGCCCGGGGCGTCAGTTCCGATGCCCCGGCTTTCGGTACCACCACCCACGGCAACAAGCTGCGCGCCGAGCGGGACAAGATCGCACCCAGGCTGAAGGAGCTGGCCGAGGCCGGAACGCCAATCGCCAAGGCAGCGAAAGAATGCGGCATGGAAGCCAAGCGCGCCCGCCTCATCGCCCGCGAGAACGGATTCAAGTTCACTTCATGAAGCGGCTCAGCAACCAGGTGCGCCAGCGCCGACGACAGACATGGCTGGATCTACCGGCCCACGGAATTGAAGAGGCAGGCCATGGCCAAGAGCAACGCGGACATTCAGAAGGACAAGCGCGCCAAGGAGCGTGCCCTGCTGGATCGGATCGGCGCCGAGAAGCGCACGCTGATTGTGTCGAAAGCGCTCGCTGATGCACTTGATGTGCTGGGCGAGCGTCACGACTTCGAGGAATGGCAGGAGACGGTGTCGACCTTCCTGATCAACCTCGCCGGCGCAACCGTCTTTGAGTCCGGGAAATTCGCCAACATGTCGCGACCTGAAATAGTCATCACTGAAAAGCAGTCGCGACAGCTTAAAGATTTCGCCAGGCGCGAGGACAACAGCCATGGTGTTGAGTAAGACGGTCGAGCTACCACTTGCGCATTAATGTGGCGACGCCAGGTGGAAGTTCGACTTCAACTCTTTCAAGGATTGGCCAGAACATACGGAACTCCGCTTGCCACTGATCGGCGTTTGATTTTAAAAAATGGTTTCGCTCGTGCCCCTGTGTGTATTCACAGTCTTTGGCTATGGCCTCTACTCCCAACTTTTCATCTAAGTGTTTTTTAAGCGCATCTACATCGAGAATTTTCACACATGCTTTCTTTTTCATTCTGATTGCGGTTTTTTTCTTATAGCGACAGCTGAAGGAAAGAATCAAACCATCTTCTTCGTAGAGCGATACGTCAGAGACATTGGGCACCTGAACCCCGTTGACCATTAGGTTGTTCATCGAAAAATGCCCAAAGCCTCTCAAGTCCAACACTGGACTCAGCGAAAAAAGGTCGAATGGGGATTTATGAATTAGGTTTTCATCTGGCGTGTATATCCCGTCTCGCTCCAACTTTCTGTAAGTGCTCGCCGGCTGTATGGGGATAACCCCCCCGTTAATCCACGTGTCGGCATGCGAGTGCTCGTTTAGATACAAATATAAACCCATAAATACCCCCGGAACCGGCTCCATGCCGGGCCGAACACAAATACCCCACTTCAACGAATCACGCCAGCCGGCGAGGATCCCCTATGTTCACAGCAATTGATTTGTTCTCCGGTTTCGGCGGATGGACCCGCGGCGGTGTTGATGCCGGCTTGCAAGTCCTTTGGGCCGCGAACCACTGGGCCGACGCAGTCGAGTGGCATACCCGCAACAACCCGGACACGATTCACGCCTGCCAAGATCTGCACCAGGCGAATTGGGCAGAGGTGCCCAAGCACGACGTGATGCTGGCCTCGCCCTGCTGCCAAGGTCACACCAAGGCGCGGGGAAAGGAGTCAGGCAACCCGCAGCACGACAACTCACGCTCGACAGCCTGGGCGCCGGTGGCAAATGCCGAGGTCAATCGACCCGACTTCGCTGTAATCGAGAATGTGCCTGAGTTCATGAACTGGATTCTGTACCCGGCCTGGGCAGACGCCATGCGTTGTCTGGGCTATCAGTTGGCCCCGCACATCGTAGACTGCGCCGACCTCGGCGTGCCTCAGCACCGCGTGCGCCTGTTCATGGTCTGCTCGCGCAGCAAGGCGCCACTGCACCTTCAACTCCCGCGCTACCCGCACGTACCTGCCAGCGAGATCATCGATTTCGACGCCGGCAAGTGGTCGCCAATTGTGAAGGCTGGCCGCGCTGAGTCGACGCTGATCCGAGTGGAGAATGGTCGTAAGCGTTTCGGCGAGCGGTTCGTGATGCCCTACTACGGTTCAGGATCTGGCCTTACTGGCCGCAGCCTGGATCGCCCTATCGGCACCATAACCACCTTGGACCGATGGGCAGTGGTCGACGGTGACCAGATGCGCATGATCACCGCCAACGAGGCGATGGCCGCGCAGTCTTTCCCCGCCGACACCCTGCGCCCAGACAACCACCGGCTGACCATGCACATGACCGGAAATGCGGTACCGCCGCTGGCCGGACAACGAATCATCGAAGCATTGAAGGCGGCCGCGTAGCTCACAGCCACGGCAACGCCGCCAGCCACTCAGCCAGACGCATCAGGATCTGGCTCAACAGCTCGACAAGGATTCGGTACATCAGGTCTGCAACGACTTGTTTCATGTGGTAGCGCCCTTGATTGAATGATCGGCCAAGTCTGCGATGCGCAAACTAGATCACTGATGATCCGACGCGTCGCTACATCCGTTCCTCTTGGGTTTTTTCCAGCCTCACCACTCCACCGGCCGGGCATGCCCCGGCATAGGACGCCCCATGCCCATAGAAAACAAAATCGCTGAGCCGCTGAAGGTTGAGCGCTCGACAGTGACGAAGCTGGTGATCACCGGCGCGGCGAACCTCGATCCAATCAATGTCTTCCTTGAGGACTTGGCGCCCCGCAAGGGCAAGATCACCGTCAGCTGCTGGGACAAGAGCTGGCACGCCTACTGGGGCGGCATGTGGGACGGTCTCACCATCGGCCAGTTCTTCTGCCGCCTCGATGAGGGCTACATCATCGGCTATTTCTCGCCAAGCCTCAGCTCGATGAAGTTTTCAAATGATGCGCTGATGGCCCTGGCCAAGAAGTCGGTCATTGACCGGCGCCGGATGCGCAAAGGGTATTGGGAGTTTGGCGACAGCCTGGATCAGGAAGATGCCCGCGACCTCTACGACCAGATCGACGACCTTCGCGGTGTTGAGTCGATTTCGGTGGGACACCAACAGGGCGAGCTTCTGACCGACTTGTTCGGCCCTGAGTGGTGGCACCTGGTGGACGATAAAGCCATCGAGCCGAATCCCGATTGGCACTACCTGTGCCGCATCATCGCAGCGGTTCAGCAGGCGCTGGGCAAGGAACAGCAGCAGGAGGCCGCATGATCAATCTCTTCTGGCGCCTGGTCGCCAAGCTGCTTGCCCGCCCGGCCATTGCCGCCTGGCTAATCGCCCGCGCCCAGCGCACGCCTTACCTCCACATCATGTCCGCCGACGGCGCCGAGATGTACATGGGCCGCTGGTGGCTGTTCAACCCCTACTCCCGCACCACGCACAAACCGGCGCTCTGGTGGTGCCCGTGGTCGTTCCGCATCCACCACATCATGCGGCCCGACGAAGATCGGGATCTGCATGACCACCCGTGGAACGCCAGGACGATCATCCTGCGCGGCTTCTACAAAGAGCAGCGCCGGCATTTCTGGAAATCCGGCGGCCACACTGACCTCGATTACTGGCGCGAACCCGGCGACACCGCCCGCCTGATGCACGGCGAGTACCACCGCATCGACGAGGTATCGCCCGGCGGAGTCATCACCCTGTTCATCACCAGCAAGTGGCGTGGTGACTGGGGCTTTCTGGTCAACGGCGTCAAGGTCCCTTGGCGCACCTACACGGGTACGGACAATTGAAGAGGTCTTTCAAAGTGAGCGAGCCAAAAGTGATTTATCTAGGTCCGGCCTGCGAGGCCGAAACCAGTGAAGGCAGGACCTGGGCTGAGGACAACCCTTGGCCGGACTGCGAATGCGGCCACCGCCCAGTGGAGTACGTGCTGGGCGAGACCTTCGAACGCATGAAGGCCGAACGTGACGCCCTGCAGCTGCGCCTGAACGCAGCGGATCAGGTCATCGACGACCTTAAAGCGCAAGTTGCTCCGCTTTCGGCAATTGGTGAACTTATCCTATCGCAAGATAATCGCTGCACCGATCAGCCGTTGTTTGCCGTGATGGAAAAGCGAGGGGTCCTAACGCTCGACACCCACGATCACGACCGCATTGAGTGGGTCGAGACAGAGAGCGGCGACTACTGTGAGGCGGACGAGTCGAAAGCACGAAGGCTGGAGGCTCTACACCAAGGCCACCGCGAGACACCTGGCTGGGAACGTTACGCCATAAAGGATATTGATGTGTTCGTAACGGCCTGCTTCACCGAGCAGGGCTGCAAAGACTTTCTGGAGCGTGATGGTCACAACCATCGCAGGCCGTTCATCTACGCGTTTGGAAGCTATCGGAACGGGGAATACCAGATGGTTCGCAACTGGTTGAAGTCTCTTCGCGAACAAGCAGCACCAGCCGCCCTGTAAAAGAGTACATCTGTACTCCACCCATCTGTAACCCCCTCCCACTTCAAAGTCAGCCGCTATAGCGGCAAGGACGAAGTCATGCCTGAAGAAAGGATCGTGTTCGTCAACGACAAGCCTGCCGAATGCGGCTGCCAACTGAGCTTCAGTGATGGGCAAGGCCAGTATTCGAACGTCTTCCATGTCACCCCATGCGCCGCCCATGCAGTGAAGCCATTCGGCCCCGTCGAAGTGAAGCGCGACAAGGATGGCTGGTGGTACCACCCGAACATCCCGAGCTTTGGTGAAGGCGAAGATCCTACCCCCTACTACGCCTGGGCCAAAGAGCAAGGGCTGGAGCTTAAAGGCTGGCACTCGGGTGACGAAATTTACGACCTTCCGGAAGAGGATGCGGCGTGCACCGCGTGGAACCCCGAGTCACCGGGGCCTGAATGGTTCCTGATGGGGATTTTCGACACCGAAGACGGCCCGTATGTGCAGTGGGCTCGCCGCGAGGTGACGTCGTGAGAGCCTACCCTCTCGATATCGAATCAGTTGGCGAGGACACCTACATCGTCATGAGTCGCGGCCATCACGAACTGGAACAGTTCATGGCCGAGGCGGTGAAGGAAAGGCCCCGCTGGAAGCTTGGCGGCCCGATTCACGTGTGGTGCAAGACCACACCGGCGCACGGCACCTATAGCAGCTGGTTTCACTTCGTCCCGGAAGGCACTCGGGGTAGCTGGCCAGCCACGTACTGCTTCGAATACGGCGATGGCTGGGAACACTACAACGGGGTGACGCCATGCTCCTGACCTGCATGGCCAGCTGCGCCCTCTTCTTCTGGCTTCCATTGGCCCTGACCATAAAGGCGGTGATCGGATGAGCAAGCGAGCGATTCACCTGTATCCGTGGGACGGCGGCACCGAGGCCGACCAAGATCCACCGGAGCACGTCTACTGCGGTACCGACGGCAGCATGACCGACGATCAACTCACGAACGACTGGCGGCACGTCACCTGCAAGCGCTGCCTCAAGATTCGGGAGAAGGAACTAGCCGCACAGGCAGCGGATGACCGAGACCAGAAGGTCAAGCTGTTCGACGAGGCCCAAGCAATTACAACCACGCTCGGTCATTCAAACATCTCGACGGCCATCAAAGCTTTGGTCAGAGAGCGCGACGAACTCAAGGCAGAGCGAGATAACCTGCGCGAAGACCGCGACGGCCTCCTTGAGGCGGGGGCACACCTTCTATGATCCTGCCCCTGATTTACATGACCTACCTGATCTACAAGGGGCCGTGGCGATGACCCACCAACCCAAAGGCGGCATGTGTCGCACCTGCGTCCACGCCCACCGCAATTGCAGCCACCTCCCCTTCAGCACCATGCCGGCGCTCGCCCGGGACGCTCAGACCGTGATCGTCCGCTGCACTGACTTCCAGCGCCGCAAGTAACCCCTCTTCCACCTACCAGCCTGCCGGTGTACGGCGGGCGAGGAATCCGCATGCCTATCCAGAACATCGTCAGCGTCAGCGGTGGGAAAGACTCCACCGCCACGCTGCTGGTGGCGATCGCCCTGGAAACAGAAAACCTTCAGGCCGTATTCGCCGACACCGGTAACGAACACGAGCAAACCTACCAGTATCTCGACTACCTGGAGCGCGTCACAGGGGTGCCGATTACGAGGGTAAAGGCGGACTTCAGTCGCCAGATCGCAGGAAAGCGGAAGTTTATCGAAACCAAATGGCGTGAGCAGGGCATCGATGAGCCCATAGTGCTGGCCGCTCTGGATGTATTGCAGCCAACGGGCAATCCGTTTCTCGATCTCTGCATCTGGAAGGGTCGCTTCCCTAGCCGCAAGGCCCAGTTCTGCACCATGGAACTGAAGCGCGACCCGATGCTTGAGCAAGTGGTAATGCCGCTGATGGGCCAAGGCGACATGCTGATCAGCTGGCAGGGCGTTCGGGCCGATGAGTCGTTAAACCGCCGGTATCTGCCTGAGTGCGATGAGGTCGGCGGCGGCCTGTTCAATTACCGCCCGATTCTAAAGTGGGACATCCCGGCGGTGTTCGAGGCCCACCGCTATATGGGTATAGAGCCGAACCCTCTCTACTCCCAAGGAATGGGCCGGGTTGGTTGCATGCCATGCATCAACTGCCGAAAAGATGAGCTTAGAGAGATAGCCCTGCGCTTCCCCGACGTGATCGATCGAATCGACCGCTGGGAACGCCTGGTGCAGCAGGCAAGCAAGCGCGGCGCGGCCACATACTTCGCTGGATCAAACGCCAAGCACCCCAGAGGCTCAATCGCCGACATGACAGCCCTCGAGGTAATGGAAATCGCGAGCATCCGCCAAGCGGTGGAGTGGTCGAAGACGGCCCGAGGCGGCATTCAGTACGACTTGATGATTGCAACCGATGCCACAGCCTGCTCTTCAGCGTATGGCCTGTGTGAATAGCACCCCACCATAAACCACCTTCTGCCGCCACGCGGCGCGGAGCATCATCATGGCAAAAGTTTTGGCCCAGATTACGGTCAAACTGCCGCGCCTCATGGAGGCCGGAGAATACAGAAAGCTGCGGTACGTTGGCGGTAAGCCGAGCCTGCAACAGTTGAAGAAATGGATTGAGGAAGGCGAAGTGATTGGAGAGGTAAAAGGCGGGATGTATTTCGTCGACGTACAAGCGGCTGTGATGGGTTCGAGCGACCCGCTGCTGGCCAAGATGCTGGAGATCGGGTGATGGCTGCCCGCCCGCGCACGCTTCAAAACAGGAAGTTGCCGCCAAATCTTTACCCGAACGGAAAGTATTGGCGGTACCGCAACCCGGTAACCGGCGTGATGACCAGCATCAACCGGCCTTTGGAGGAGGCAATCAAGCTGGCCCGCGCCGCCAACCTGAAATTTGCAGAACTGGTGGTTGATGACGGTTCGCTGCTCGCCCTGCTGACCGGCGACCGCCTGCCGATCGTGAGCAATTTGCTGAAGCGCTTCGAGGAAGAATGGCTGCCAGAAAAAACCTACGCCGCCCGCACGCTGGAAGAAATTAAATTCAAGCTTGAGCGGTACCGGCAGGACTTGGGCGAACGACTCATCGGGCAGATGGACGTGCTGGCCATGGCCGAATACCTCGACCAGTTCACCAACAACGCCTACACGAAGCACCGCGGTCTGTGGGTCCAGATCTTCGCCTTTGCCGTGGCCAAGGGCCTGGCCGAGCGCAACAACGCCGAACTGACGCTGGTGAAAAAGGAGGCGGAGAAGAAGCGTCAGCGGCACACGCTCGACGGACTGAAGACCATCATCGACGCCGCGACCACGCCGCCCTGGCTGAAGCGGGCCATTCGTCTAGCACTGGCCAGCCTCCAGCGGCGCGAGGACATCGTCACCTGGTTGAAGTCGGCCGTCGATATGGACAAGAACACGCTGACGGTGTCGCCCGGGAAGACCCAAGGCTACGACAACCCTATTCACCTGAAGATCACAATGGGCGCTGCGCTGCGGGAAGTTGTCGGTGAGTGCATGCGATCGCCGATCGCGTCGCCGTACCTCATCCACTACAAACCCAAGGCCCGCAGGCGGGAACAGATCGACGCGAAGGACCACTGGACGTCGGTGACACCGGACTACCTGACCAAGGAATTCAGCAAGGCCAGGGATGCCGCGCACGCCTACGACCACGTGCCCGCCGGCGAGCGCCCCACTTTTCACGAGATCCGCGCTTTGGGGTCATGGCTTTACGAGCAGCAGAAATTCCCAACGGAATACATCCAGGCGCTGATGGGCCATGCGGACGAGAAGATGACGAAGCACTATCAGGAGGGGCACGACGAAAAGAAGATCGAGTACTTGGAGGTGAGCGCCGAGTTGGCGTTCTGAGGTGGGAGTTTTGCAAAAGTTTTGCAAAAGTTTTGCAAATCGCAGAAAGCAAAAAGGGGTCACCGTTTCCGGTGACCCCTCTAGACCGCCCAGCAGAGCGGATTTTGTTTGGTAGGCGCGATTGGACTCGAACCAACGACCCCCACCATGTCAAGGTGGTGCTCTAACCAACTGAGCTACGTGCCTGCTGTGAGGCGGCATTCTACGGAATTTCGGAGGGGTGTCAACACCTTTTTTCGAGCTAACCCTATGAATATGCAAAATATTTAATTTAGCGGCGGTTAAGAAGATTTTCCGGTGGCTGGCGGTCGATTTTTAACTCGGGTAGGATCGAGGCACTCGTAAAATATATTAAACAGAGGCAGCCGGATGGCGAACACCCCCTACCCCGAATCCTATTACGCCGCGTCGGCCAATGCGGTTCCGCCGCGCCCGGCCTTGCAGGATGACGTAGAGACTGATGTCTGTGTGATCGGTGCCGGTTACACCGGTCTGTCCTCAGCCCTGTTTTTGCTGGAGAACGGTTTCAAGGTCACGGTGCTGGAAGCCGCCAAGGTGGGTTTTGGTGCGTCGGGCCGTAACGGTGGGCAGATCGTTAACAGTTATAGCCGTGACATCGATGTGATCGAACGCAGCGTCGGTCCCAAGCAGGCTCAGTTGCTGGGGCAAATGGCGTTTGAAGGCGGGCGGATCATTCGTGAGCGGGTCGCCAAATATAATATCCAGTGCGACTTGAAGGACGGTGGCGTGTTCGCTGCCATCACTGCCAAGCAGATGGGCCATCTGGAATCGCAGAAACGCCTGTGGGAACGTTTTGGTCATACGCAGCTTGAGTTGCTGGATCAAAAGCGCATACGTGAAGTGGTGGCCTGCGAGCAATACGTCGGCGGCATGCTCGACATGAGCGGCGGGCACATTCACCCACTCAACCTGGCATTGGGCGAAGCGGCGGCGGTCGAGTCGCTGGGCGGTACTATTTATGAGCAGTCGCCAGCGGTCCGCATTGAGCGCGGCGCGAATCCGGTGGTGCATACGCCACAGGGCAAGGTCAGGGCCAAATTCATTATCGTGGCCGGCAATGCCTATCTCGGCAATCTGGTGCCGGAACTCGCGGCCAAGTCGATGCCTTGCGGCACTCAGGTCATCACCACCGAGCCTTTGGGCGATGAATTGGCCAAGCGTCTGCTGCCGCAGGATTACTGCGTCGAGGACTGCAATTACCTGCTCGATTACTACCGCCTGACCGGCGACAAGCGCCTGGTCTTCGGGGGTGGTGTTGTCTATGGCGCGCGGGATCCGGCGAACATCGAAGCGATCATCCGGCCGAAGATGCTCAAGGCGTTCCCGCAACTCAAGGACGTGAAGATTGATTACGCCTGGACCGGCAATTTCCTGCTGACCCTCTCGCGCCTTCCCCAGGTCGGGCGGATCGGCGACAACATCTACTATTCCCAGGGCTGTAGCGGCCACGGCGTCACGTACACGCACCTGGCGGGCAAGGTGCTGGCCGAAGCGCTGCGTGGCCAGGCTGAGCGTTTCGACGCGTTCGCCGACCTGCCGCACTACCCGTTCCCCGGCGGGCAATTGCTGCGCACACCGTTTGCCGCGCTGGGTGCTTGGTATTACGGGCTGCGGGACAAGTTCGGGTACTAAGAACGACTGAAATCCTTTGTAGGAACGAGCCTGCTCGCGAAGGCGGCGAAACAGTCAACATGGATGTTGGATGTGCCGGCCTCTTCGCGAGCAGGCTCGCTCCCACAAGGGGAATGGTGTTTAAAGTCGATCCCGTGCGATGCCGCTGCGGATTCGCAGGATGTCGGCGAGTACGGCGAGGGCAATTTCCGCAGGATGTCGGCGAGTACGGCGAGGGCAATTTCCGCAGGGGTTTTACTGCCCAGATTCAGGCCGATGGGCGCATGAATCCGCGCCAGTTCTGCGTCTCCCAACCCACCAATCCTGCGCAACCGCTCGAAGCGCTTCTGCGAGGTCTGCAGGGAGCCCATCACACCGATGTAAAACGCCTCGGTGCGCACGGCTTCCATCATCGCCAAATCGTCAATGCGCGGATCGTGAGTCAAGGCCACCACCGCGGTGTCGCTGTGGCAGCCGCCATCAGCAATGAACACGGACGGCAATTGACGACGAATCTCAACGTTTTCCAGCACGACACCTTCCAGCACCTCGTCGCGCGGATCACAGAGAATCACCTCGAACCCGAGGCCAACCGCAAACTCCGCGCACGCCTGGGCGACGCTGGAATACCCCGCCAACAGCAAACGCTGAGCCGCGCCGATCCGCACGCGCACCCGATCAATCTCCCGTTCGATGCGCACGCCCTGCTCACGATCAGTGAATAGGCTGCGTGCACCGCTGGCCAGATCGATCTCGCGGATCAGCCGCCGCTGGCCGAGCAACGCTGACTCCAGTTCCCGCAAATGAGCCTGAACCTCGCACCCGGATTCGAGCTTCTCCACCAGTACATCGAGCACACCACCGCAGGGCAAACTCACACGAGAATGCGGATCGTCGCCTTCGCCATAACGGACCACGCTGACCGCATCAACAAACGCGCCCTCGGCGACGCGTTCGAGAAAGTCTTCCTCGACGCAGCCGCCGGACAGCGAGCCGATCCACTGTCCGTCGGTGTTCACCGCCAGCAACGAGCCCGGCGCGCGCGGCGCCGAGCCATAGGTGGCGAGCACCGTGCACAGCCAGATGCGCTGGCCGGCCATCGACCATTCCAGCGCCCGGCGCACGACTTGCAGATCGAGATGCTGCATGTCAGTGCGCCTTGTGCTCGAGTGGCGGTGCATCGGCGCGCAACGTCTGAACGTCGCTCACGGGCAGATCACCTGTCTGACCACCCCACCCTTGACGCAGGTAGTTGAGCAGATCGGTGAGTTGCTCGTGACTGAGCTTCTCCGCGAACCCCGGCATCGGTTGCATGTGTTCGAACCCGGTGAATTTCTGCTCACCAATGCCGTCGTCGATCACCCGCACCAGGTTGCGCGGGTCTTCCAGGCGCAGCGTGGTGTTGCCGCGCATGGCCACGGCGATGTGCGGCTTGCCCTCGCCGCCGACCGCGTGGCAACCGGCGCAGACGTTCAGGTAATCCTGACGACCGCGCTGGGCGCTCGCACCGAGCTTGTCCAGCGGCACGTCGGTCAGTACCTTCGCGGTCGGCGGTTGATCGCCGAGCAGGAAGGTTGCCATTGCTGCCAGGTCCGGGTCATTGAGGCCTTGGGTGCTGTTGTGAAACACCGGGAACATCTCGTTGAACATCGTGCCCTGGGCGCTCATGCCGTGTTTGAGGAACGTGCTCAGGTCCTGATGATTCCAGCCGCGAGCGGCCAGGTCGTTGGCCAGCAGGCTAGGCGCCAGATAGCCGTTGAGCACGCCGCCGGTCATGCGTTTGTCCTGCTGCATCGCGCCCGGCAAGCCGCGCGGGGTGTGGCATTCGCCGCAATGACCGAGCACGTCGACCATGTACTGGCCGCGCTTCCAGGCTTCGCTTTTGCCGTCGGCCGGCGCCAGCTTCACGTCCTTGCCGTAGAGCATGTTCCAGCCCGTCAAGCCCTGGCGCACGTTGAACGGAAAGCTCAGGCTCGTGACCGGCGCTGCCCGTTCGATCGGCTCGACGGTTTTCAGGTACGCGTGAATCGCATCGGAATCTGCGCGCGGCATCAAGTGATAGGAGGTGTACGGCATCGCCGGATACAGGTTCGCGCCATCGCGACGCTTGCCCTCGGTGAGCGCGGCGAAGAATTCGTCATCGTTGTACAAACCGATGCCGTGCTCTTTGCTCGGGGTGATATTGGTGCCGTAGATCGTGCCGAACGGCGAGACGATCGGCAGCCCACCGGCATACGGCGCGCCACCCGGCGCGGTGTGGCAGGCCATGCAATCGGCGGCGCGGGCGAGATAGGCACCACGAACGACTTGATCATCCGCATGAGCCAGCAACACAGACGCAGCCAGACCCACCGCCAACGCCAGACGGGACAGTAAATGCTTCATGCTCAACCCTCCTTGACCAGGCCGAGATCGGTCAGCACGTTGCGCGTCGCGCTGTAATACCGCACGTAGCCGGTGCAGCGGCAGATATGGTGACCGAGGCTGTCCTCGATGACTTTTTCCAGCTGGCTTTTGACGATGGGCTGACGTTGCAGCTTCTCCACCAACACCGTCGCGGCATTTACAAAACCCGGTGCGCAGTAGCTGCACTGGAAGGCAAATTCATCGACGAAGCGCTGCTGGATCGGACTGAGTTCGGTGACCTGGCCCTGTTCATCGCGAGTCGCGTGGCCTTCAATGGTGCGCACTTTTTTGCCTTCGAAATAGTGCGCACCGGTGATGCAGGTGCGCACTTCTTCGCTGGTGCCGTCCGGGTTGTCGACGATCACTACGCAGGCGTGGCAGATGCCCTGGCCGCAACCCAGGCGCGAGCCGGTGAGGTTTTTGTATTCGTGCAGGTAATCGATCATCGGCAGGTCATCAGGGATGTCCACCGGGCCGACGGATTGACCATTGAGGGTCAGTTGAAGCGGACGGTTAGCCATTGAGGGCCTCCTTGATGCGGGCAGAAGTGATAGGCAGGTCGCGGACCCGTTTGCCGATGGCATGCGCCACGGCGTTACCGATGGCACCGACCACCGGGATCATCACCACTTCGGCGATGCCCTTGGATGGATCGCTCGGCGACAGCGGCGGCAGGATTTCAGCCGTCTGCGTCCACACCGCTACGTGGCGCGCCATCGGCAAACGGTAACGGTTGAAGTTCCAGTCACCCTCCCCCGGCCCGCCTTCGTACAGCGGCATCTCCTCCATCAACGCATGGCCGATGCCCATGGCGATCCCGCCTTCGAGCTGGCCCTTGACCAGTTCTTCCACCAGCACCCGACCGCACTCGACCCACGAGTGGTGGTTGAGCACCTGCACTTCGGCGGAGCCCTTGTTCACTTTCAGTTCCACCAGCGTCGCCACCGGGCTGTAATACGTCACCGCCGCGTTGTTCAACTGCGTGTCCGGGTAATGCACGTTCTGGCGATCCAGCAAGTGAAAACCGGCGCTGTTCATCTGCGCCTTTTTCACGCTCGGCGCGCCATCGCCGTACTTGACCGCCAAGCCGTCCAGCGGCAGACGTTCACGCACGCCGTCGATGCTGAACTCGGCCTCGGCCCAACTCCAGCGGTTGAAACCGTGCACGGTCGCGCCGGTCACCAGGCCTTTTTCGTGGGCGTGCCTGGCCAGTTGCTCAAAGCTCAGCGGCTGCATGCCGTTGGCGGTGAGTCGGCCGTCGACCCAATGCGCATCTTCACGGCGCACCACATACGGGTTGGCCTGGCCGCCGTAAGGGCCCTGGCCCCAGATCTGCAACGCCGCCGGCCACAAACCGTGGTTGAACAACACGCGCGCCGCTTCACGGGTGGCGTGGCTGAAGTAATAGGCGGAGTTGGTCGCCGATGAGGCCGAGGCGAGTTTGCCGACCCAGCGCGGATTGCGTAGCACAGTGTCCTGCTCGGCCTGGCTCATGAGGTACGGGTTGCCGCCGGTGATCAGCTGCAACTCTTTCCATTCGGTCTCGCCGGTCTTCACTTCAGTCGCCGGGACGCCAAGGAAATCCGCCACGACCAAGGCTTGCGAGGTGGACATGCCGGTGCCGATTTCGATACCGATGTGGCGCAGGGTGATGTGCCCATCAGCGGTGAATTCGATGCTGGCCATCGGCGCTTCGGAACCGGTGCCGAAGTCTTTCTGGCAGATGGCAAAACCGACGCCGTACCAGTTGTCCGGGTCCCGGGCTTCACGCTGCTTTTTGATCGCGTCGCGGTTTTTCCAGACTTCGTGGACAGCGGCTTTATCGAGAATTTCGTGCAGGCGCAACGCGCCTGCCGGCACCGCGCCCTGGGTGTTTTTCATGCCCGAGACCATGGCGTTTTTCTTGCGCAGATCAATGGCGTCAATGCCGAGGCGATCGGCAATCTCATCGACCATCATCTCGGTCGAGGCCATGCTTTGCAGGGTGCCGTATCCACGCATTGACCCGGCTTCAACGGCGCGGGAATGGTAGGCGGTGACCTGCAAATCGTTCTGCGGCATGTAGTAGATCGACTGCGCCGCCGTGGCGCCAACCGCCGCGACAGAGGGGCTGTAGTTGATCCGTCCACCGCCGTCGACGTTCATCTCGGCGCGGAAAATCTTGAAGCTGTGATCGGTCTTGTCGACCGCCAGTTGGTAGCGGATGTCGAACGGGTGACGCTTGATGCCGCTCTGGAACTGCTCGTAGCGATCGTTGGCCAGACGCACCGGCACACCGGCGCCGTACAACGCCGCAAGCGCCGCGTAGTACACGAAAATGTTGTGATCTTTGGAGCCATAACCGACGGTGTAGCCCGGGTGCATGTTCAGGTTGGCCAGGCCGAAACGCGACGGTGCGATCATCTTCGCGGTTTCGCTCGCGGTCTCTAGCGGGCACTGGGTGGCGACGACAAAATGCAGGGTTTTGGTCGCTGGGTCGTACCAGCCGTTGCCGTTGTCTGGCTCCATCGCGGCCGGTTCGATTGACGGGGTTTTGTAACGCTCGTCGAACACCAGCCAGTTGTCTGGTGGCGTGTCGATTTGCTGCTTCATGCGCTCGGCGTAGAACAAGCCGCGCTCGGTCAGGTTGCCGTGCAGGTTCGGTTGGGAATTCCACACCGGACGACGGTTGCGCAGCATCGGGAACAGGATCGAATCCTTCAGGCTGGCGAATTCGTCTTCATCCGCCGAGGTCGCCCCACCGACGCGCACGTAGCGGAAACTGCCGTAGGGATCGCCTTCATAGAACGGCACTTTGTCGCCGTAACGAATCGCTTTGTCATTGAATTTGAGTTTGGCCTTGGCCTGGCGAAAGCGTTCGAAGTCGTTCCAGATCAGGATCGCCACGGGATGGCCGATGAACATCGGCACCTTGCCCTCCGGCAGCAGCGGATCCGGCGCGTGCTCTTCCGGGAAGGCGATGCCGTCCTTGTCCAGGTCGGCGGCGGTGACGATGCGGTCCGGCTGCAAGTCGGCGCCGAGCCACGTCAGGTCGTAACCGGCATAAATGCGATCGGCCTTGGTGGTCTTCAGCAGCATGGCGTGGCCTTGTTGCTGCGGCCAGCCCGGCATGTCCTTGGCGCGGATGTCGCGGGCAAACACTTTGCTGCCGCAGACCTTGGACAAGGCATCGTTACGCGAGCGCGCCTTGCCGTTGTTGCCGAGCCATTGCTCGGAAGGCACGGTCACGCTGTTTTCCATCAAGGCCGCCAGCGCCTGACTGCTGAGCGGCGTGAGCGTCACGCTCACACCCGCCACCAGCCCGCCCTGAAGGAACGAGCGCCGGGATATTTCACGGTTGGACATGGATCATCCTCTGGGCGGTTATGGGTCCGCCCTTCTGGTTATGTTCTGGGGATTTCGAGTCTTGCAGAAGCCCTTTTTGACGAAGCAAAGGGCTGTGTCGACAGTGCAAAGCTGACCGAAAGGTTAACTTTATAGATATATCGGCTTGTAGAAAACAACTGGCAACAAAAATCTGACCAAATAATCAGAAAACCGCCGCTTTCCGGCGAAGCAAATCGATGAACAAACCCAACTCCCGGCTGATGTGTTCGCCCTTGCGCAGCAACAATCCGAATGGCGCCAGTTGCACATCCAGCTCCACCGGCAGCGCCACCACCAGACCCATTTTCAGGTAGTCGCGCAACGCGGTTTCCGAGAGCACCATGATGGCGTCGGTCAGTTGAATCAGTTGCTGCATCGAGTACACCGAGCTGCATTCGATGATGTCGGCGGGTGTCGGCAACGCCAGGCGCTGCAAGGCCTGATCCAGCCCGATGCGCGCCGGGCTGGTTTCCGGCTGCAGGATCCACGGCCAGCCGCTGACCAGTTCCGAGAGTTCGAGCGTTTCCCGTTGCACCAAGGGATGACCGGCGTGAACGACAACCAGCAACCGTTCGTTGCCCAGCTGTTCGAACTCGTAATGTTCGCTGTCGGTGGCCGCGTTGCGACGGGCAATGGCGAGGTCGATGCGGCCCTGCTCCAGCAACTGGATCACCTGATCGCTGGTGTCGCCCATGATGCGAATGCGCAACTGCGGATTGAGCGCCTTGATTTCGGCAATCGAATCCATCACCAGGTCGGGCGCGGCGCCCATGATGGTGCCGATGGACAGATAACCGTAACCGCCCTGCTGCCGCGCAATCAGGTCTTCGGCGCAGCGGTCGAGGCCGCTGAGGGCGGATTCGGCGAAACGAATCAACTCGCTGCCCAGCGCTGTTGGCCGCATTCCGCGCGGCAGGCGCTCGAACAGATCGCAGCCGAACATGTCTTCAATCTCATGCAGCATCCGGGTCGCCGCCGGTTGCGACATGTTCAGGCTTTGTGAGGCGCGGTGCAGGTTCTGACTGCTGCTGAGCGTCACCAGCATGTGCAAATGCTTGTAGCGCAGGCGGTTGAGCAGGCTGCGGGAGATGATCGGCGTGGTCATGGCGGGCCTTTGTTATCGATACCCTGAAGGTATCAGTTGTGAGCTAGATTCGATTTGTAACGCATCGATCCGCGGCCGTACAGTCTTTCCCATAAGAACAAATGCCCTACCAAAGGAAAACTGCGATGAAGACTCTACCTGCGCCTCTGCTCGCCAAAATTTCCTGGCGGCTACTCCCTTTCCTGCTACTGATGTACATCATGGCCTTCCTCGACCGCGCCAACGTCGGGTTCGCCAAGCAAGCCTTTCAAGCCGACACCAACATCAGCGACGCCGCCTTCGCCTTCGGCGCCGGGGTGTTTTTCGTGGGTTACGCGCTGCTTGAAGTGCCGAGCAATCTGATCCTGCACCGTGTCGGCGCCCGCCTGTGGATGTGCCGGATCATGGTGACCTGGGGGCTGGTCTCCGCCGCCATGGTCTTTGCCCACACCGAAACCAGTTTCTACGTCCTGCGCTTTTTGCTGGGCGTGGCCGAGGCCGGTTTCTTCCCCGGCGTGATCCTTTACCTCACCTACTGGTTCCCCAGCGCCGCGCGCGGCAAAGCCATGGGCTTTTTCTACTTCGGTGCACCGCTGGCGTTCATCTTTGGCAGTCCGTTGTCTGGCTTGCTGTTGGAGCTGGACGGATTTGCCGGCGTCCACGGCTGGCAATGGCTGTTCGCGGTTGAAGGCTTGATGGCCACGGCGGTGGGCGTCTGGGCTTATTGGTATCTGGACAATCGCCCGGCTGACGCGAAGTGGCTGACGGTTGAAGAACGCCAGCAAGTGCAAGGCATCCTCGATCAAGAAGATAGCCACAAACAGAATCATGGCCGCAGCCTGCTCAATGTTCTGTGCCAACCCTCAGTTCTGTACTTGTGCCTGATTTATCTGCTGATTCAGGCCAGCGTCTACGGCGTGGTGTTCTATCTGCCGACCCAGGTCGGCGGGCTGCTGGGCACAAAGGTCGGGCTGATGGTCGGACTGGTCACGGCGATCCCATGGATCTGCGCGATAGTCGCGGCGTACCTGATCCCCGGCTACAGCGACCGCACCGGCGAACGTCGCCGCACCGCCTGCCTGACGTTGCTGATGTCCGCAGCCGGAATCGCCTGCTCGGTGACCTTCGCCAGCCCGTTCCTCGGCATCGTCGCCCTGTGTTTCGCCGCTTCGGGTTTCATCGCTGTGCAACCGGTGTTCTGGACCTTTCCTTCCAGCTATCTCGCCGGCAGCGCCGCTGCAGCCGGGATTGCCCTGATCAACTCGTTCGGCGCCCTCGGCGGCTTCATCGCCCCGGTCCTGAAGAACTGGGCCGAAGGCGCCTTCCATTCACCGGCCGCAGGCTTGTACGTGCTGGCCGGCACCACCGTCATCGCCGCGTTGCTGGTCCTGGGCATCCGCTCACCCGTCCACAAGCCTTCCAACACACCGGCCACCGTTTAACCTGAGGAGTCACACCATGGGCATTCCAACCATCAAACACGTCCGCGCCTTCACGTTGAGAGGCGGCGGCGCGGATTATCACGATCAGGCGGACGGTCACTGGATCGACGATCACATTGCCACGCCGATGAGCAAATACCCCGAGTACCGCCAGAGCCGCCGCACCTTCGGCATCAACGTGCTCGGCACGCTGGTGGTCGAGATCGAAGCCAGCGACGGCACGGTCGGTTTCGCCGTCACCACCGGTGGCGAGCCTGCCGCGTACATTGTCGAAAAACACTTGGCGCGTTTTCTCGAAGGCGCACGGGTGACCGACATCGAAAAAATCTGGGACCAGATGTACCAATCGACCCTGTATTACGGTCGCAAAGGCATCGTCATCAACACGATCTCCGGGGTTGATCTGGCGTTGTGGGACTTGCTCGGCAAGATCCGCAAAGAGCCAGTGCATCAGTTGCTCGGCGGTGCGGTGCGCGACGAATTGCAGTTCTACGCCACCGGCGCCCGTCCGGACCTGGCGCAGAAAATGGGCTTCATTGGCGGCAAGATGCCGTTGCACCACGGCCCGGCCGAAGGCGAGGAAGGCCTGCGCAAGAACCTCGAAGAACTGGCGACCATGCGCGAGCGGGTGGGCCCGGACTTCTGGCTGATGCTCGATTGCTGGATGAGCCTGGACCTCAACTACGCCACCAAGCTGGCGGTCGGCGCCCACGAGTACGGCTTGAAGTGGATCGAAGAGGCTCTGCCGCCGGACGATTACTGGGGCTACGCGGCCCTGCGCAACAACGTGCCCAAAGGCATGTTGGTGACCACCGGCGAACACGAAGCCACCCGCTGGGGTTTCCGCATGCTCCTGGAAATGGGCTGCTGCGACATCATCCAGCCGGACGTCGGCTGGTGCGGCGGGATCACCGAACTGGTGAAGATTTCCGCCCTGGCCGATGCCCACAACGCGCTGGTGATTCCTCACGGCTCTTCGGTTTACAGCTACCACTTCGTCGCCACCCGGCATAACAGCCCGTTCGCCGAGTTTCTGATGATGGCGCCGAAGGCTGACGAAGTGGTGCCGATGTTCCACCCGCAATTGCTCGGCGAACCGGTTCCGGTGAACGGCCGCATGCGCCTCTCGGCACTCGACCAGCCAGGTTTCGGCGTGACCCTGAACCCGGAATGCCAACTGCATCGGCCGTACAACCGCTGAGAAAGGACCCCGCTATGAACATGCCTCACAACGCTTTCAAGGCCGCGCTGAAAAATCCGGCGACCCAGTACGGAATCTGGGCCGGTTTCGCCACCGGCTACGCCGCCGAAATCGTCGCCACCACCGGTTACGACTGGATGCTGATCGACGGTGAACACGCGCCGAACACCGTGCCCGGCGTACTCGCGCAATTACAGGCGGTGGCGCCCTACTCCACGGCGCCCGTGGTGCGTGCGGTGACGGGCGATGCCAACCTGATCAAGCAACTGCTGGATATCGGTGCGCAGACGCTGATGATTCCGATGGTGGAAACCGCCGAGCAAGCGGCCGCCCTGGTGCGCGCCATGCGTTACCCGCCCCACGGTGTTCGCGGCGTCGGCGGCGGTTTGACTCGCGCCACGCGCTGGGACGGCGTGCCGGATTATTTGAACACCGCCCATGAGCAGTTGTGCCTGATCGTTCAGGTGGAATCGCGGATTGGCGTGGAAAACGTCGAAGCGATCGCCGCCGTCGAAGGCGTCGACGCGGTGTTTATCGGCCCGGCGGATTTGTCCATCGGCCTCGGCCATGCCGGCAACCCTGGCCATCCTGACGTTCA
The DNA here is from genome assembly GCF_005930655.1 of Pseudomonas sp. FSL W5-0299. Lineage (NCBI taxonomy): Bacteria > Pseudomonadati > Pseudomonadota > Gammaproteobacteria > Pseudomonadales > Pseudomonadaceae > Pseudomonas > Pseudomonas sp. FSL W5-0299. Next base: position 6,270 of record NZ_RXHX01000052.1, on the reverse strand, counting down.
GGAACGCATCCAGCACGCAGTGAAAGCAACGCTCGCAGCCGGCAAGGCTTGCGGCATCCTCGCGCCGAACGAAGAAGACGCGCGCCGCTATCAAAGCTGGGGGTGTCAGTTCATTGCCGTGGCCATCGACATCAGCCTGCTGCGCCAAAGCGCCACGGCCACCCTCGCCCGTTACCGCGCACCGGCCACCGAACACGCGCCGTCGCGCACTTACTGATCAGCCAAGGAGTCGCCCCAATGTCGTCCGTGCCCGTGTACGAAAACTTCATCAACGGCCAGTTCGTGGCCAGCACTGCCCATCTCGATGTGATCAACCCGGCCACGGGTGTCGTGCTGTCGAAAGTCCCGGCCTCGACGGCCGAAGACGTCGACCACGCCCTTGCCGCCGCGCGCGCCGCGCAAAAAGATTGGTCGCGCAAACCGGCCATCGAACGCGCCGGGCATCTACGCCGGATCGCGGCCAAGCTGCGGAAAAACGTCGCCCACCTGGCCCGCACCATCACCCTCGAACAAGGCAAGGTCAGCGGCCTGGCGGAAGTGGAAGTCAATTTCACCGCCGACTACCTCGACTACATGGCCGAGTGGGCCCGGCGTATCGAGGGCGAAATCATCACCAGCGACCGGCAGAACGAAAACATCTTTCTGTTTCGCAAACCACTGGGCGTGGTCGCCGGGATTCTGCCGTGGAATTTCCCGTTTTTCCTGATCGCCCGCAAGATGGCGCCGGCCCTGCTGACCGGCAATACCATCGTGATCAAACCCAGTGAAGAAACCCCGAACAACTGCTTCGAATTCGCCCGGCTGGTGGCCGAAACCGATCTGCCGGCGGGCGTGTTCAACGTGGTTTGCGGCGATGGTCGAGTGGGCGCGGCGCTCAGTGCGCACAAGGGCGTGGACATGATCAGCTTCACCGGCAGCGTCGACACCGGTTCGCGAATCATGGCCGCCGCCGCGCCGAACATCACCAAACTCAACCTGGAACTGGGCGGCAAGGCGCCGGCCATTGTGCTGGCGGATGCCGACCTTGATCTGGCAGTAAAAGCCATTCGCGATTCGCGGATCATCAACAGCGGTCAGGTGTGCAATTGCGCCGAGCGGGTGTACGTCGAACGCAAGGTCGCCGACTCGTTTATCGAACGCATCGCAGCGGCGATGAGCGCCACCCGTTATGGCGATCCGATTGCCCGGCCAGAGGTGGAAATGGGCCCGCTGATCAACCGTCAGGGCCTGGACAGCGTCAACCGCAAAGTGCGCACGGCCTTGAGCCAGGGCGCGAGTCTGATCAGCGGTGGGCAGATTGCCGATTTGCCGAACGGCTTTCACTTCCAGCCCACGGTATTGGCCGGGTGCAGCGCCGACATGGAGATCATGCGCGAAGAGATTTTCGGCCCGGTGCTGCCGATCCAGATTATCGACGACCTCGACGAAGCCATCGCCCTGGCCAACGACTGCGACTATGGCCTGACTTCGTCGATCTACACCCGCGACCTCAGTAAAACCATGCACGCAATGCGCGAGCTGGATTTTGGTGAGACTTACGTCAACCGCGAGAACTTCGAGGCCATGCAGGGCTTCCATGCCGGGGTGCGTAAATCCGGGATTGGCGGCGCGGATGGCAAGCATGGGCTTTACGAGTACACCCATACGCATGCGGTGTATTTGCAGGGCTGAGTCTTGCGGCGTTGCTGATGCCGCTATCGCGAGCAGGCTCGCTCCCACAGGGAATTGGTGTTGTTGATTAAATCTATGCAACAACACAAAACCAGTGTGGGAGCGAGCCTGCTCGCGATGGCGTCGGGTCAGTCAACGCGATGCCGTCAGAAGTCGACGGTCGCCGAAAGCAGATAGGTCCGCGGTGTCGACAGCGTCAACCCTGGCTCACTGTCATCCGACGCCCCGGCCGAACTCCAGTAGCGCTTGTCGGCCACGTTCTCGATGTTGGCGCGCAATGTGATGTTCTTTTCCTCGACCTTGAACGCGTAGCGTGCGCCCACGTCGAAACGCTCCCACGAGTCGATCTCCTTGTTGTTGGACTGGTCCAGATACTGCGAACTGGAATAGATGCCCCGGCTGGTGAGGGTCAGGCCCTGCACGGTCGGCACGTCCCACTCGGCGCCCAGGTTGACGTTGTATTTCGGAGTGGCCGGCGCCCGGTTGCCGTCGAAGGTGCCATTGGCGGTGTTGGTCAACTCGCTGTCGATATACATGACGCCGCCGAGCAGGCGGAAACCCTCGAGCGGCTCACCGAACACACTCAGTTCCACACCCGTGTTTTCACGCTTGCCGTTCGGGCCGAAAACCCGCGTGGTGGCGTTGGTCTCATAGGCCGGCTGCTTGATCCGGAACACCGCAGCGGTCATGGCAAACGCGCCAGCGTCATACTTGGCGCCGACCTCGACCTGGCGGCTGATGAATGGCGGGAAAATCTCGTCTTCGTTGATCGAGGTCGATGGCGCGATCTTGCCTTGGCTCAGGCCTTCCATGTAGTTCGCGTACAGCGACAGCTTATCGGTGGCCTTGAACAGGATGCCACCCGACGGCGAAACCTTTTCCTCGTCGTAGGCCGTGTCGCCTTTGACGTTATCCGACCAGTCGTCGACCTTCACCCGCTGCCAGCGGGCGCCCAGGGTCAGCAGCAGCCGGTCATCGAAGAATCCCAGGGTGTCGGACAAGGCCACGCCGCTGAAGCGGTTCTCGGTATAGACCTTCGGATCCTGGCGCGTCGGCCTGACCGGCGTCGGTGTTTCCACAGGGTTGTAGAGGTTGCTGGGGGCCGCCGCGTAACGTGCGCCGCCATTTTCGAAGTCCATGTAGAAATAACTGGCCGCCAGGTTGACCTCGTGGCTCACCGGGCCGGTATGAAACCAGTTGCGCACCCCAGCCGTGGCCGTCCGGACGTTTTCGTCGCGGGTGAAATCACGGGGTTGAACGCTGAAATCGCCCTTGTCGTTGGTGACCGCGACGGCATGCCGGAGAAAATCATGATTGCTTTTGCGCGCGCCCACACCGCCGTAGAGCATGACGGAATCGTTGACGTCGAATTCGGCGTTCACCGTGCCGAAAGTGTCGTTGGTACTCGCCTTGCTCCAGGGTTGCGCATAGTTGTGACGCACATCGCTGGCATGTGGAACCCGCGCGTTGGCGTTGACCTGCACCCGCTCCTGCGGCGCGTCGGTATCACGCTCGGTACGGCCGACGTCCGTCGAGAGACGCAGGCGTTCACCGCGAAAATCCAGGCCCAGCACGGCCATCTCGCGGTCGACATTCTGCTGATCCCATTCGGTGTCGCCAGACTGCTTGACGCCATTGAAACGAATGCCGAACTTGTTGTCTTCACCAAAGCGCCGGCCAACATCCACTGCACCGCCGACCTGGCTGTCGGAAGCGTACATACCGGTAAACGAAGTAATGGGCTTGTCGGTGGCGCGCTTGGCCACCACGTTGATCCCGCCACCCACGCTGCCCCGCGGCGAGATGCCGTTGATCAGTTGGCTCGGACCTTTGATCACATCGACACGATCGGCCATCTCCATATCAATCGTATAAGTCGGCAACACGCCGTAGAGACCGTTGTAGGCCACATCACTGTTGAACAGGCTCAACCCTCGAATGGTGAACTGCTCATAGCGCCCACCCGCCGGGTTCGTGGCACGAACCGATGGATCGTTGGCGATCAGGTCGCCCAAGGTCCGCGCCTGCTGGTTCTTGACCACCTCGCTGGTGTAGGTGGTCATGCTGAACGGCGTTTCCATGAAATCTTTGGAGCCCAGCAAGCCTTGCGAACCGCGACGCGCAACCTGGCCGCCGGCATACGGATCACCGTCCACCGGGTCGATGGAACCGAGAATCGAGGTGGCGCCGAGTTGCAGACCACTGCCTTCGGGCGCCGGGGTCAGGATGTAGGCCTGCTCGCCCACCGGTTGCAGTTGCAGACCGGAACCCTGCAACAGCCGCGCAAAGCCCTCCTCCACGGCGAACTCGCCGGACAGACCGGGGCTGTTGCGACCGCTCACCAGCGCCGGGTCCACAGACAGATTGACCCCGGCCAGACCCGCGAAACGGGTCAGCGCTACACCAAGGCTGCCTGCCGGCACCTGATAACTGCGTCGAGGCGCGTCTTCGGCCCAACCGGCGGTGATAAACAACGGACAGGCACTGAGGCTCAGCAACAGGCTCAAGTGCATTAACGGGCGCAGGCGGGATGAAGCCAAACGCGGACTCGACGGGAACACTGCGGGCATTGAAGAAGCTCTCTTGATTCGTTCACTTGCCTTGAATGACAAGCGACGCGAAAAAAGGGGACACCCTTCAAACACTATTTTTGCGCGGCAGCAGCGTGACCCAATAACGCGTACGCGAATGCACCTCCAGCGGCAAGCTGGCCGCTAACAGCGTGAGGATACGATCGGTGTCTTCCAGGCGAAAACTGCCGGTGACACGCAGGGATTCCAGTTCCGGCTCCCAGCGCAGCACACCCGGGCGATAGGTGCTGAGTTCACGCAGGAAATCCCCCAGAGGCTGGTTCTGTGCCATCAACACACCGTCTCGCCAGCCTGGAGCAAGCACGTCGAAGGGCTCCACAGCGCCGGCACCTGCCGCCTGAAGGCTGACTTGCTGGCCTGCGCGCAATGAAAAGACCGGTCCGCGCAAAGGCTCCAACTGCACCGCGCCGTTGAGCACCGACACCCGGCAACCCGTCGGCCACTGGCGAACACACACTTCGCTCTGACTGACGACTACCTGGCCGAAGTGAGTCTGGATCGTCAGCGGCGACGAACCGGGGACTTTCAGGGCTATTTCGCCCTCCACGAGCTTCAGTAGCCGAGTGTTCAGATCGATATCGACGGCGCTCGCGGTGTTCAATTGCAGCGAGCTGCCATCGGCCAACCGGACTTTCTTGCCCTCACCGGTCGCCGTGCGCAGGTCGGCACCCCAGACATCCAAAGGCAACTGCCGACTGATCAGCCAGGCAGTCGGCACCAACGCCACCGCTCCCACGGCGCGCTTGAGCACCGCACGCCGGCTCGGCTGCGGCCTATCCAGACTGGCCATCGCCAATGCTGAAGGCAGGTCGCTAAAACGTTGACGCAAGCGTTGTGCTTTCTGCCAGGCCTGTTCGTGGCTGGAATGGCTGTCGCGCCAGGTCTGCAACTCGGCACGGTCCTGCTCATTGGCAGTGCCCGATTCCATCAGCGCCAGCCACTGCGCGGCAGCCCGCATGACTTGGCGGGCGTCGGCCGAAGGGGCTGAACCGATCACAGGTCCACCAGCAGGCAGTGTTCGTAGGCTTGGGCCATGTAGCGCTTGATCGTGCGTTCGGAGACTTGCAGGCGCTCGGCGATTTCCTGGTAACCCAGGCCTTCCAGTTGGCTCCAGAGAAATGCCCGTCGTACCGGGGTCGGCAATCCATCGAGCAATTCGTCGAGGGCTTGCAGGGTTTCCAGCAGAATCCAGCGCTGCTCAGGGGATGGCACGCAGTCTTCGGGCAGCAGCGCCAGGGCGTTGAGGTAAGCCTGTTCGAGGCTGCGGCGCTTGTAGAAGTTGGTCAGCAGCCGTTTGCCCACGGTCGCCAGGTAGGCGCGGGGCTCTTGCAGGTCAGCAATGTGCTGGGAGCTGGCGAGCACACGCACGAACGTATCCTGGCTCAGGTCCGCCGCATCATGACCATTGCTCATGCGCCGCCTCAACCAGTTTTCGAGCCAGCCGCGATGGTCGCGGTACAAGTCATGGAAGGTTTGCTCCTCCGGCATCGCTGCATCGCTCATTTCAAGAAGCCCTGTGCCAAGGAGTTATCGTAAATGAGAGTGATTCTAATTAATGTCAGGCGTGCGAAGGAAGCCCTTTATGCATCGACTGAGCAGAAAGGTTCATTGGGGAGGGTATGGAGGAGAGAAAAGCCAAATCGCAGACACAAAAAACCCCGGTCTTTCGACCAGGGTCTTTGCTATCGACTCGAAGATTGCCAGCGGCTTTCTTCGTAGCTCCAAGGCGTTCAGCGGGCCTTGAGGCAGATATGGCGCAGCGGACGGGACTCGAACCCGCGACCCCCGGCGTGACAGGCCGGTATTCTAACCGACTGAACTACCGCTGCGTATCGCTTTGAGCTGACGCTCAATTAACTCGTCTGACTGAAAGCTCCGAGACTTTTCAATCTCTCTTTCAATCTCGAATCAGGTCAAGCCTGACTCGGAAAATATGGCGCAGCGGACGGGACTCGAACCCGCGACCCCCGGCGTGACAGGCCGGTATTCTAACCGACTGAACTACCGC
>NZ_RXHX01000051.1:0-29906 GCF_005930655.1 Pseudomonas sp. FSL W5-0299 | reverse complement strand
AACAGAAATGTTGGCTGACCCACCGCCATCGCGAGCAGGCTCACTCCTACAGGGAGCAGCGGCGATAACAATACCTGTGGGACGACTCGATCCAATGTGGGAGCGAGCCTGCTCGCGATAGCGGATTTACATTCAATAGAAATGTTGGCTGATCCACTGCCATCGTGAGCAGGCTCGCTCCTAAAGGGATTGGTGATTTACGCCTTGGGCTCGACGTTATCCAGCGCCTGGTTCACGGCCAATTCCCCCAGCATCACCACTTGTGTGATCCCCAGCAGGGTCTTGCGGTGTGAGTTGTCCAACAGCGCGGCGAAGTTGCTGAGCATGGTGGTGGCAGAGCCCAGTGATTCGCTGGCGTTGGCCAGCAGGGATTCGGTGTCGTACTTGGGGTTGGCGAGGAACATGGGTTCGGGTTCGTGGGTGCTGGCCATGATGTGGGCCCCCGGGTTGAGGTAGTGGTCGAGGGCGCGCTCGGCGGCTTCGTGGAGTTTTTTCGAATCGAGGGATTCATAGGGGGATGCCGGATCGGTGTCCGGTGGGTTTGGCGTTGGTTTGATCATGGATGGAACTCTCTAGTTAACACATAAAGAAGAGCCATCACCCTCGCTACCAAACGAAGGGTGGCGGCCATACGCGGGTTGGTAGACCGGTAACTAGATGAACCCGGCGCCCCCGAAGGAGCCCTGCGCATGGCCACCATAAATCGGAGACGTGAACACGTCTGCGAACGATGCGCTATGCGTCTAGTTATACCGGGCTACCAAACCCGATCACTGTTTTTCAGTGACCCAGGAACGATAAAACCCGCGCCCCAGACGCACAAGCCGGCGGATTCTGTCTTACGTGTAGGGGGTGGCGCAAGGCGTTGTAGCCTCGATGCGGTAACAGCAAGCTTCATTTAAACGTGAGTGATTTTTTCTGTTTAAACAGACTGCGGGCAATCCTCATTCGATCATCACTTCAACAACCACCGCGACATCAACCGCGTCGTCAACGGCATCAGCCAATACACCATGTTGAACGATACCAACCCGGCTACCGTGACCTTGAATACCCAGACCGGCCATCGCAGATCAGCCAGTTCAAGCAGCACCGCCAACCCCCAAGGCAAGAACACCGTCAACGGCAAAACGATCATCCAAGACAGCACCCATTGCTTCCATCGCGCAACAGTCACCCGCCCCTGCACCGGTTCAAACCAGAATTTCGAATCATCGTCAGTACGGTGATAGTCCTGCCGCAACCAGGGCAATGACTCGCGCAACAACGCATGCCGCACCTTAGATTCCAGCCACGCCACAACGTGCCCCTTGCTGACAAAGCGCAAAATGATCGCGTAACGCAGGTGCGAGCCAACAGGCTTGACCACGTCCGTTGCCAGGTAACCCGGAAACTGCCGATGCGCGTCGATGGCCTTGTTCATCCACTGCTCATACAACGCCTGATGCTGCGGATTGACCTCATGCACAATCACGCTGACGCCAATCTCGGCGTCGATGCTCATGGTTGCTGCCGCCGGAGCAGCGCCCGTTGGTAGATGCGTTCGCGCGCCAGAATCATCGGGTCGTCACTGGGTGCAATGCCGTCGATCAAGCGCCCGGGGTTGAAGTCGAGGCGCTGTTGGGCAGATTGCTGCTCCCCGGCCGGGACAAACGCATCGAGGGTCAAAATCCCCAGCTCAACTTCATCGTGGCTGCGCGACCAAGGGATCGAACCGTCCTCGATGGCATCCCCGGGCGCCGCCAACTGCACCACCAGACGCAACTTCACAGCGCCCCTGCCCAACCGTGCGCTGATTTCATCCTGCAAATAATCGGCAGGCATCGCGGCGGCTTGCTGCTCACTCAATACTGGCTCCGCTCGCAACGGTTCAATCCGGTAGCGACCGACATGCGCTTCACCCTGACGGTTGGTGAACACCAGGGCGTTGATGCCGAAGTACTCGATACCGGCGTAACTGCTCGGCGCGGGCTTGGGCGTTTGAAGGAAATGTTCGGCTCGGCGATGACTGGCCAGAAAGGTTTGCAGCGGCAGCGGGTCCGGCGGTGTGGCGACATTGGCGGCGATGCCTTGCAGAAAACTCAGGAAGTCTTCGGGGGTGGCCACCGGGAAGCCGTCGAACGAGTGGGTCACGATATCCGTGGATTCGCCGTCCGGCAGGGCAAAACGAATGGCCAGGCCATGAGGACTGGCCATCGGGTCGCCGTCCTCGGTGGCGGGTACGCCGCTGAAGTTGGAGAACCGCAGCAACACCGGCACTGGTTGACCCTGCAAATGCGCCGCCCGACTCAATACCGGCGCGGGCGGCGATGCCATAAAGGTTCCGCTGAGCAACATACCCTTGGCATGGGTCGCGCGAAAGCCCGGATGGTGGCCGAACGTTGCGGTCAGCGCGTCAAGTAAGGCGTCGTAAAGTCTGTCCTTGGACATGGGGGCACTTCTTATGGGTGACACATCATTTTCGTGGGCGGCAAAAGCGGAGGACGCAGTCAGCGTCCCCGCCAGCAGCGCGCCGATCATAAATCGGGTGGGCCGCATTAGATTCAGCCCTTGCGCAGGCCGGGATTGAGGGCGATGTGTTTGTACTCGACAAAATCATCCATGGCCGCCACGCCGTTCAGGCGCCCCTGCCCCGACTGTTTGAAACCGCCCTCTTCAAACTCGTCGTAGACCACGGCCCAGTCATTGACCCATACCGTGCCCGCCTCCAGTTCGCGAGCCACCCGCAGCGCGCGGTCGACATCGCGGGTCCAGACACTGGCGGCCAGGCCGAACTCGCTGTTGTTGGCCAGTTCGATGCCTTCGGCTTCGCTGTCAAACACTTGCAATGTCAGCACCGGGCCGAAGGTCTCGCGCTGGACGATGGCCATTTTGGGGTCGCTGACCCGCAGCAGCGTCGGGCGATAGAACGCCCCCTTGGCCAACGGCCCCTCGGTCACCGGGCCACCGCGTACGATGACCTGGGCACCGGCGGTAATCGCCTCTTTGACGATTTGATTGACCCGTTGCACGTTGGGCTTATCGATCAACGGCCCCATCTCGCTGGCCGAATCGGCGGCGGGCCCGACGCGTACTGCGTCCAGTTTTGCGGCCAAACGCTCAGTCAACACCGTGGCGATATCCCGTTGCACCAACAGCCGCGAACCGGTCATGCAGAACTGGCCGGCGAATACCGTCAGGGCTTTCACCAGGGTCGGCACGGCGGCGTCGAGGTCGGCGTCGTTGAACACCAGCATCGGCGTTTTTCCACCAAGCTCCAGGCCAAAACGCTTGAGGTGCTGGGCACCCGCGGCGGAAATCGCCCGGCCGGTGCTGGTGCTGCCGGTGAAGCTGATCACCGGAACACGCGGTGATTCCACCAGATGGATCGAGCCCGCCGCGCCCTGCTCGCTGAACAGATTGATCACGCCACGGGGCAGCGACAGCGCCTCGCTCATGATCCGGGCCACCAGGCAGTTGGTCTGGGCGGTTTGCCCGGGCATCTTGATGACCGTGGTGCAACCGGCCGCCAGCGCCGGAGCCAGCGAGCGGATCATCAAGACCACCGGCGAGTTCCACGGCACGATGATGCCCGCCACGCCCACCGCCTGACGACTCACCAGGGAAATCCTGCCGGGTTTTGGCTCCGCCGCACGCCCGTATTCGGCACGCGCCAGGGCCGCGTAATAGCGCAACTTGGAGGGCACCATGCCGACTTCAAACTCGGCTTCGGGCCGAATCTTGCCGTTCTCCAGTGCCAGAGTGTCGATCAGCTCATCGGCGTTGCGCTCGAAGGCATCCGCCAGCTCAAGCAAGACCTGAGCGCGCAAGTGTCGGTCATCTTTCCAGGGCGATTCGGCAAATGCCCGTTGCGCGGCCTCGATGCCGGCTTGCGCTTCGTTCAAGCCGCCTTCGGCGTATCGGCCGATCAGCTCGTAAGTCGCCGGGTCGATGGAGTCTTTGTAAACACCGGAGTCCAGCCATTGGCCGTCGATCCAGTTCAATACCGGGGTGCTGTTCATAGAGGCAGGTTCCTGAGGATTAAGCGTAGAGACGGGCAATGTGCTCGGCAGTGGCAATCACGGTGATGTTGGTGGCGACCGAGGGCACGTCGGGGAAAATCGACGCATCCACCACGCGCAGCCCCTGCACACCGATGACCCGCGCTTGCAGGTCGACCACCGCCCGCGCATCCCCCGGCTTGCCCATCGGCGCCGTCGAGGTCGGGTGGTGATAGGTGTCGAGACTGGCTTTGACGCTGGCCAGCAACGCTTCATCCGAGTCGTTGCCTTGACCAGGGTTGAGCTCAGAATGGATCAACGCATTCAGCGGCCCCGTGCTGCCGATTTTACGGGCAAGGCGGATGCCATCCAGCAGGCGCTGGCGGTCCTTGGGCTCGGCGAGAAAATTCAGGTCGATGGTCGGTGCCACGAACGGATCACGGCTGGCCAGGGTCACTTTGCCCCGGGACAGTGGCCGCGTCAGGGCGACGGCGAGCACGAAGCCGACGCCGGTCGGGCTCTGATCATGAGGAAACAAGTGGGTGGCGGTGATGTGCAGGTCCAGCTCGCCATTCTCGGCGGAACGGCTGTGGGTCCAGAGCTTCGCGCCGATGGCGGGCGACTGGCTGCCGATGGCGTCTGGCTTGGCGGCGTAGGCGTTGTAATAGAACGGGTGATCCACCAGGTTTTGCCCGACCGGCAGCTCGGCGACTGGCGGAATCTGCAAGGCACGCAGGTCTTCGCCAGGCCCAACGCCGGAACGCAAGAGGATCGCGGCGCTGCCGTAGCTGCCGGCGGAAAGGATCACTTCAGCGGCCAACAATTTTTCACCGTTGGCCAGTTGCACGCCGATCGCACGTTTGCCGTCGAACAGCACTTTGTCCACCAGGCTGTCAGTCTGGATGTGCAGGTTGTCGCGGGCGCGCACCTCGTCGGTGAGGTACGCCATGCCGGTGTTGACCCGCACGCCGTTGACAATGTTCATTGGGTACGGGCCGACGCCGTGGGCGTCAGCGCCGTCAAAGTCTTCGATTACGCGATAGCCATTGGCGAAGGTCGCGTAGATGAACGCGCGTTGCATGGGCGTGATGTCGGCCTTGCCGAGTTGATGCACCGGCAGCGGCCCTTCATGGCCGTGCAACGCGCTCGCACCACCGCTGTGGGTTTCCAGTTTTTTGAACGATGGCAGCAGCTCTTCGTAGCTCCAGCCTGGCAGATCCCAGCGCTTGAAATCGGTGGCACGGGCACGGATGGCCACCGCGCCGTTGATCGCCGAACTCCCACCCAACACTTTGCCGCGCAAGGCGCCGATGGGGTGGTCGATGTAGCCCGGTCGGGTCTTATAACCCCACTCGAATTCAGGGTTGGCGTTAGCGCCAACGATGTCGCTGCTGGCCACGATCTCGGGGTAATTGTGCGGGCCGTAGCCATGGCCGGCTTCGAGCAATAACACCTCACGCGTGGTGTTCTCGCTCAACCGACGGGCCAGCACCGCCCCCGCCGAACCACCGCCGACAATGATCACATCAACCGACGCACGATCAGCGCCACGCTTGCCAGCCATACCGCTGGACTCAAACGCCTGCGCCAAACCACTGCCCGCCGCCAACGTCGCAGCGGCCACAACTCCGCCGGCCAGGACCGCCCGGCGAGCAGGATTGTCAAGGGTACTCTTCATCCGTTTTCTTCCCTGTCAGACGTCAGAATGCGTCTGTTGGGAAAAAGCATATTGGACGGTGCGCAGGCTCATAAGCCGGCAAAAGACGATTCCCCGTTTCGTTTTTCCAGAACGATTGAACGCGTGTGAGCCGCAAGCATTTGCTCCCACTCCGGCGGGTTGCCGATCTGTTCGATGAGGAAGCTGGTCAGCGCATGAAGCTTGGGCGACGCTCGCTGGGATTGCCGGTAGACCGCCGAAATATTGCCGCCACGTGGGGCATAAGGCGCCAGCACTTCCTTGAGCTCACCGGCCACAATCGCCGGCGCCGCCAGGAAAGTCGGCAGAATCGCCAGGCCCATGCCGGCCTTGGCGCCTTCCATGAGTTGATGGCCGTTGTTGGTGCGCATCCGGCAGCGCACACGGAACGATTCCAGGGTGTTGTTCACCGGCAGCGTCCACATGCCGTGGGGTTCGCGATTCACATAGAGCATGGCGAAGTGCCGGGACAGCTCTTGCGGGGTTTGCGGTGTGCCGTGTTCGGCAAGATATCCGGGGCTTGCGCAAATGATGTGGCGGTTGGGCGTGATGGTCTTGGCGACCAGGGAGGAGTCCGGCAACTCGCCGATGCGGATGGCCGCGTCATAGCGTTCTTCGTGCAGATTGACGTGGCGGTCATCGAACTCGATATCCAGCTGCAACTCCGGGTAACGCACCGCGAAGGACGACAGAATCGGCGTCAGGTAACGAATGCTGAAGGCCATCGGCGCAGCCAGCCGCAGCACACCGCGCAAGCTCGATTGAAACGCCTGCACCGCGTCTTCGGCATCTTCGACATCGCCCAGAATGCGCACGCAATAACGGTAAAAAACATCGCCCGCCTCCGTCAGCCGGGCCTGGCGCCCACGCTCCAGCAGAATACTGCCCAAGCGCTTTTCCAGTTGCTGGATCCGCAGGCTGACCATGGATTTTGCGATACCCAAACGCCGAGCGGCTTCGGAAATACTACCGGTGTCCACCACCATGACAAAAGATTGCATCTCGGACAGCTTGTTCAAGTTTTAGTCATCCAGTAAAAAAAGCGTGGAGACATCGCGAGAATCATCCTGTGTAACATCTGAAGCTCCTTTAATGAATCCACCGAACGGCGGCAATCTAGGTGCTTCGCTGTCTTGTGAACCAGTCCCGAAAAACGGGTTTGTCTTTCCCATTCATTGGACGATCGTTCTTGTATAGTTGGCCTCTTTTGGCCGAATGGATGTCGCCCGGTGCTCGATCTCAATGACCTTCAGTACTTTGTGATGGTGGTGGACCATGGCGGCTTCGCGCCGACCGCACGGGCGCTGGGCATTCCAAAATCCAACCTCAGCCGGCGCATTGCACTGCTCGAAGAACGCCTGGGCGTGCGCCTGATCATCCGCAACACCCGCCATTTCACGGTGACGGAATTAGGGCAGACGTATTACGCCCATTGCCGCGCCATGCTCAAAGGCGCAGAAGCCGCTGAAGCGGCGGTTGCCATGACCCACACAGAACCCGGTGGCTTGCTGCGCGTCACCTGCCCGACGGTCTTACTGGAAGAATGCGTCGGCGGCATCATCACCCGGTTCATGGCCATGCACCCGCGTGTCGAAGTGCATCTGGAAGCCAGCGACCGTCAGGTCGACGTGGTCGCCGAAGGCGTTGACCTGGCACTGAGAGTCCGCCCGCCTCCCCTTCAGGATTCGGACCTGGTCAACCGCGTCATGTCCCAGCGGCCGCAATGCCTGGTGGCCAGTCCCGCGCTGTTGAACCGCCTCGGTGAACCCAAGGAGCCGGAAGACCTGTCACGCTTCCCCAGCGTCCATCACGGCAGTCCGCAACGCGATTACAGCTGGACGCTGTTCCATCAAGATGGTGCGGAATTCACAATCCAGCACCGTCCTCAACTGATTACTAAGGGGCTGCCGATGCTGCGCTGCGCGGCGATAGACAGCGTCGGCATTGCGCAGATGCCGATGTCGCTGGTGCATCACTTTATCGAGCGCGGGCAGCTGGTGGTGGTGTTGCCTGATTGGGCACCGCGGACCGAGATGATTTATGCGGTGTTTGCGAGCCGGCAAGGGATGCTGCCGTCGATGCGGATGTTGATTGATTTCATGGTGGAGCAATTCAGGTTGCTGGATGATCCGGCGCGAGGGATGCGCGGGAGTCCGTTGGTTTGATAAAGCCAAATGCTGGACCTTGCAGGTGAGGTGCCAGACGCCCGCTTTTCCACTGCTATGCTGATAGCATCAGTTTCTGCGGTCGAGACGAGTAGCATGGCAGCACAAGGCAAGCATTCCTCGTTCACGCCCAAGGCTTTGGCCTTCCTGGCTGGCATTTTCGTTGTCGCTTGGGTGGCCATAACGTCGCTCGAAACTTATTTCGACCTGACATTGTTGGCCGACACCACGAGCTTGCTGCTACGTTTGGGCGAGTGGCTTTTGCTGGAAACGCCAATGCCGAATTGGTCGTTGCTGGTGATTATCGCGATTTTCATCAGCACGCTCTCTGTAGCGATTTACTACGTCCGCATCCCTGATGGAACTGACGGCGAGTTACACGAGATAGAGCGAAAGGTTTACAAAAAGAACAACCCTCAGTTTCCAAAATTGACCGACAACCAAACGCTACTGATGGAAGTTTTGGCCTATCATGCGAACTTCAGAAAAGTTGCAAACTTGAACTCGGTTTGCAAACTTGTCTCCCTCAGCACGGTAGAAGTTGAAGCCGGCCTAAAGCAACTCCAGGCTAAACGTCTGGTGACGCAAAAAGTGACCCGAGGTACGTTTGGCGCCACCATTTTTGAACTGACCTTGGCAGGTAAGGATTATGCGTTGGAGCGATTTGACCTTACGTAACAGTGATGTCTGAGGCGGCGAAAGAAACCGCGCAATATTCGCCATCGCACGCGTTATGTAAATGTCTCCCCCACTGGGGCAACGTACTGAAGCGCGGCAAGCTCCACGTAACTCGACTCCCCTCCTCCAGTCGCACCCGACAACCAACCCCATACGAAGGTCAGCGTGGTACGTCCTGCGCGATCCACGCCGACCGTGCCACGAGACCAGCCGGCAAGAATCTCGCCATCCGTGGTCAAACATTGATAAAGAAGCTCAATAGTATCGGGGCCTGTCACGCGCCCAACCTGATTACCGATACGGATACGCCCGCCTTGGTAAGTGCCCGAAATGGCATCCTCCTCGACATGGTAAAGAAACACTGTGCCTGTACCGGATAGCCCGTGGGAGTTTTCCGCTACCGTGAATCGGCGACCGTTCAAACGCTCACTGACTTGAGAAAAGGGATTTTCCATAAGTGCTGCGTCCTTTAGTGAAGATGTTCCATTCAATCCTTCAACTGCCCTACCCCATGCTCATTACCAGCTACCTGTGAGTGCTCCCGAGAAAGGCGCTAGATTGGTCGAGTTTCGCGAGTCCACAACAACGAAGTCATCGCCATTGGCGTGCATCTTGTGAAATCTCAGCGGCATAAATTGATCCTGGCGAGGAGACAAGGGTGAAGGCGATCTAGCCCCATCAGCATGACTCAAGCAAGATAAGACGAGCATTGCCATCGATATCAAGCCCCGAAAATTCGGGGCTTGATAGGGTCAGACGACATCAGGACTTACGTCCTCCACCTCCGCTCATCCCATCATCATTGCGCCCCGTTCCAGACGACTTATCGCGGTCATCGGCGAAATTGCCACCGCGTCCGCTTCCTTGCCCGCCGCTGGACGATTGATCAGCCTTGTTGGACTGTTGTCCGCCGGAAGCCTGGCCGCCTTTTTGGCCTGGCTTGGACATGTTTTCCTTATCGTCGGCAAATTCCCCTCCGCGATTTGTACCCTGCCCACCTCCGGACATGCTGTCTTTATCGCGCGAGGGCTGTCCGCCAGAAGCTTGACCTCCCTTTTGACCCGCTTCAGACGCGCGTTTTGGATCGTTCGCAAAGTTGCCGCCAGACGCTTCTCCGCCTTTCTTTCCGGCTTCTGAAGCCTTGTCAGGATCATTGGAAAAATTGCCTGGATTGTTATTTCCTGTATTGGCCATTTTGTTCACCTCTACATCGTTGGCACGAGCATGGGCCCGTACAATTCGGAGGATGCAGAAAACGGAAAGTTTGAACGGAAATACGGGGCTCGCGACGAGCGGATTCGGGCGTTTGGTTCCATTGGAAACGGCGACCAGTCGACTGACGGCTGTCCCATTCATCGGTGTCACCTTACGGCGGTTTTTCGCCCTGAATAATCGATGTTTACTAGACTCAATAGCGCT
Organism: Pseudomonas sp. FSL W5-0299; assembly: GCF_005930655.1. NCBI lineage: Bacteria > Pseudomonadati > Pseudomonadota > Gammaproteobacteria > Pseudomonadales > Pseudomonadaceae > Pseudomonas > Pseudomonas sp. FSL W5-0299. The sequence goes on along the minus strand of NZ_RXHX01000051.1, from coordinate 19,968 downwards.
TGGAAGCCCTCCCCCGCATCGCACCCAGGAGGTCAATCAATGACTGAACACATCGTGCATTTTCATTGCCAGATCGACCAGGCAACGACCGAGCGCTTCAGGGATTGCTGCCTTGAAGCCATCGACCAGGGTGCCACCTCCCTTCTCCTGAACCTGTCCACTTGCGGGGGCAGCACCAATTTTGGCTTCACGCTCTACACGTTCCTGAAGTCCTTGCCCGTACCGCTTTGCGCAATCAACGCCGGCAATATCGAATCGATGGGCATCATCATGTTTCTGGCGGCAGGCCGGCGCATCACATCCCCTCACGCACGCTTTCTGATTCATCCGATGAACTGGTACTTCAGCCAAAAATCCGTCGACCATCAACGGCTGAGGGAATACCTGTCCAGTCTCGACAATGACCTAGCGCGCTACGTGCAAATCTTTATGCTCGAAACCGCTGACGCAGCGACCAAACTCGACATTTTTCATTGCTTGTCTGCGGAGGAAAAGGTCATCGCCGCCCATGAATCGCTGGCTTATGGTATTGCTCATGAGATGAAGCAGATGGTGTTTGCTGATAACGTCAAACACTGGAAGGTCAGTGGTGGATGATCAATCTTAGTCTTGGCGCCAAAATCCGAGTTCCGCACGCCCAGAACATGGCGGTTCTCTGCAAAACCGCCTACGCTTCTTGCATGAATCCCCAGTCCGTTGCTGAGTGATCAGTATTGGGCTGGAGCGATCTGATTGCCTTTGACCGCCCGTTCCTTGCCAATCCGGACCTGCACGCGCATATCGCCAACAACCTGGCCTCTCAATCCGGTCGACCCGCGGTTCACGTTCTTCCATTGAGGAAGATGATTATGTATCGGCCAAGCACGGTTCCTTATCAGGAGCATCGAGGGTTCAGGCGAACCTTCACTCCGGGTCATTTGAGCCTGGGATTGTTCTTTCCTTTGGAGGCCTTCGATGGGGACACTCCGAGCATGCTCAACCAGGTCGCATTGGCCAAACGAGCCGAGGAGCTGGGCTTTTGCGCGCTCTGGTTTCGCGATGTGCCTCTTCGCGACCCTGGCTTCGGCGATGTCGGCCAAGTCTTCGACCCTTGGGTTTACCTGGGCTATATAGCCGCTCATACGTCAGAGATAACGCTTGGCACCGCATCCATTGCCATCCCTTTACACCATCCACTGCACACGGCCAAGGCGTCAGCCAGCATCGATCAGTTGAGCGCAGGTCGCTTGATTCTGGGGGTAGCTTCCGGCGATCGCCCTGTGGAATTTTCGGCTTTTGGCGTCGATGCCGAAAGGCGCGGAGACATCTTTCGAGAGTACTACGAGGTGATTCGCAGAGCCCACAGCACCAGCTTTGAACCCATCCGCTGGAGCGGTGGTGAGCTGCGGGGCGCAGACCTCATTCCGAAACCCACAACCCAAGTGATTCCAATGCTCGTAACCGGGCATAGCCGCCAGTCACTGGATTGGATAGCGCGCGAAAGCACCGGATGGATCAACTATCCACGCCAACCGAACATGCAGCGACTGATCGTGGAAGATTGGCGGCTGGAGGTCATGAAGCAATGTGGTTCCGTCTATAAGCCCTTCGCTCAGTCGCTATACATCGACCTCGCTGAGAACCCGTCAACGCCGCCCACTCGTATTCATTTGGGGTTCAGGCTTGGACGCGACCACCTCCGGGGTTTGCTGGAGGTGCTTCAGGAAATCGGGGTGGACCACGTTATCCTGAATCTCAAATACAGTAAGCGCCCTGCTGCGCAAGTTATTGAGGAGCTGGGCGCTCACCTCGTTCCGCAATTCGGAGTACAGCCTCGTTCCGAAGCGAACTGAAACCAATACGTTACTGGACGGATTCATCGTCAACTCTGCGACATAAAAAATGGCAGTGATGCCGCAGGCGGTTCAGAGGCCCGCAAGCGAGCCCGCCCGAGGAGTGAAGTCAGAAACCTTCTAGAACGATCTTGCCCCGGGCCTTGCCGCTCTCGACCAGCGCATGGGCACGACGCATGTTGGCCGCATTAATCGCACCGAAGTGCTCGCCCACAGTGGTCTGCAGAACACCTTGGTCAATCAGAGCGCTGACGTGCTGCCCTCTCGGCTCGGTAATGTCACCGCGTTCCGAGAGAACTTGCATAACCAGGGCCGTGGAGGTGAGTACAAAACCCGCTGCGCAGACAAATGACACCTGCCAAGGGAATCCAAAAGCCATGCCGACAAAAGTGAGCAGAACAGCACAGACCACCACCTGCAGGCTGCCCAGCCCAAAGATCTGCCGACGCAGATCCCATAGGTGCGAGGGTTTCATCTCCAGTCCAATCACAAAAAGAAACATCGCCACACCCAGCTCGGCCACCTCAATGATGGTGTGGGGGTTATTGATCAGTTGCAGTCCGAAGGGGCCAATGATCAGGCCCGCCGCCAGGTAACCGACCACTGAGCCGAGCCCGATGCGTTTGAACAGCGGCACTACCAGCACGGCGGCGGCAAGCAAAATGACGACGCCCAATAATTGTTCTGCATTGCCTTCAACGGCCATAGCATTGACCCTCATCCCACATCAGGACCGGTAATGCTTCCACGGCCAGGCGTGTTGAGCAGAGCTTTCAAGCTGAGCGCTCAGTTCCGCAAACTCTTCAGGACTAAGCACAGCATCTGGAGCGTTCTCCAAGAACTTTCTGCGGTAGGAATGGCACCTGAAGTGTAGTGCAGCACACCGGCATCGTTTGAAAGGGTGACAAAAAATTCAGTTGCTTCTCCCCGTCCGTACCGTAAAGGGCCGGCTAACAATCCTTTCATTTATATCGAGCGCGCAGGCTTGGCTTGAATCTTTGGCCAGGTACTTTGGCCACGATATTAACCTTAAATATAAGTGTTTTAATTGGCCCTCATCAAATCCATCTGATACGGCTTTTTTTTGATCACCTGAGCCTTTTTCGTCAACCAACAGTCTATAAAGTGCATGCCCGATGTTCTTTAAAACAACAAAAAGCAGCCAACTCGTTTTGGCGCTTGGGCACACTGACGCGCTCAAGAATCTAGACCATCCCAGGATCAAAAATAGAACCCTGTTTTATCAGAACAAACGGGACAAATAACAATTCATTTGATTTGGAGATGGTGTCGTGCGAAAGCTTGGCTTGGGCTTCCTGGTAACTGGCGTTTTTGGGCAACTATCAGCACTACTATGGACCTACACGTCCACAGGACAAACTTGTCAAAATAACGTCGACAATTCATACATCCAGCAAAAAGTGACAAAGTTCGAACAACTATTCGATGACACCGCAAATAAAGTTGCGGCAGAGCTCAGTGCAAAAGATTCCGACGGGCTCGCGCACCTTGCGAAAAACGAATCCCGCATACCCGACTCAACGGAGGCTGAGGCCGTACAGTTTTTGATGGAAAAGCCAGATGAAACTACAGTACTTACGCTGCCTTCATTGCCCACACAGGCACACAAATGGACAATTATTCTAAGCGGTCTGATTGCTTTCACCGGCCTGCTCTTGGCACTCTTCGCTCGTAAAAAAACCATTCATACGCAATGGCATGTCTTTCGTACCATTCCAGGCTCGCTAATCACGCTGGAATGCCCGTGCTTGACATGCGGCGGCTATATTATCCACCCTAAAAAAGAAGCTTCAAGCACGCCTTCATCCGGCGTTTGGGTGGTCGAAATTGCATTGAACACACCCAGTCGCCACCGCGCAGTAAAAGCCATTCAGCAGCTGGAGTTGCCGGTAGCGCGAAAAGAAAACAACTTTGTCGTCATCGGCCCGTATAAACAAAAGCAGGACGCGGCTCGCGTCGTGAAAGAGTTGAGTGAACGTCATGGCGTTCGAGGATGGATGATGGCAGGAAATTGACACAGTCCGATTTATCGCTGGGCCGACCTCGAACAACCAGCTACTTATTGCATTCCACAAGAGAGCATTCATGATCGCAAAAGAACTTAGAGCCGAACTCGCCCTGAAAAAGTTTCTGGACGCCAACTTATGCATCCAACTTGAACTCAGCAAGCTGAACTACAGCCTCGCTGAATACTGTGGGCTCTCGCCGGAAGAATATCGCCTTAAATTTCTGAAAGAAGCATTTGAAGCAGAAGCCGACGCGCACGGCTGCGATTGCTGGGACTTCATCCTGCAGTGGGTGGCCGAAACCAAGGAAGAACTTGAGTTGATGCGCGAAGAGCGCATGAAAGAGATTTATGACTTTCTGGACAATTAACAAGTGTTACAACTTACGTAATCTATAAAAGCCGTCAGCTTCAAGATGAAAGACTAACTTCATCGGCGGGAGTATTGCCCAACACCCCCGCCTTCGTCTCTATTTAAACCGTCGCATAACAATCCACTACACGCCGATACTGGCTGGGAGAAGCTCCGATGTGCTGGCGGAAAAACCGTGTGAAATGACCTTGCTCGGAGAACCCGAGGTTCTCCGACAACAGGCCCAACGTTCCACTGCGCTCACGCTCCAGCCAGGTAAAAGCCCGGCGCATGCGCGCGTCGTTCAGCAGCAAGGTCGGGGTCATGCCGGTATCTTTCTTGAACAGCGCAAAGAAGTGCGCCCGAGACAGTCCACAAGCCCGCGCGGCGTTGTCGATCGGGTTCGGATCATCGAGGTGCTCAAGCAACCAGGCGGTGCCACGGCGCACGCGCGCGTCCCGGAACTCACCTGAGTTCGGCGCACCCAGCATCGACAAATGCCGCCAACTGGAAAAGTCCTCGATCAGTTCGATCAGGAAGTCGAACAGCATGAATTCCATGCGTTCTTTCGGCACGATCCCGCAGCCATGCGCTTCGGCGACCAGGATGTCGGCCAAGGTGCGATTACGACTCGACAGCTCGATGCACGACCGGGCAAAAAAGTCCGGCCGACCGCTGAGCGCCAGCGACTGCTGGGCAGTGGCCAGCCAGGCGGGCTCGATGTAGAGCGCAAGGATCAGGGTGGCACCGGCGCCCGGCTGCGGATCGTAGAAATGCGGCTCCCAGGCGTTGACCAGCACCGCCGTGCGATCACTGAGCGGAACCCGCCGACCGTTGACGTTGAAGTAAGTGTCTTCACCGGACACTTTAACCAGGACATGGCATTCGGAATGGGTGTGGGTGACCAGCGAACGATCCATATTCAGCAAGGCGACCCGTCCAAACCTGCCGTGGAAAACCCGTTGGGCAATCGACATCAGATTCCTCCGCTCGCTAGAAGCGATATTGTTACCGACCACAATGCATATCATCGGGGCGTCTATCTATTTCTCAACCCCGACGGTCACTCAATGGTTCAGCAACACGTGGCTGGCCACTATCGCGCGCGAATGACCGAGCGTCTACCTCGACTTTCGCAGCCCCCACACTCGTCGGAAAAACCGCCTTACAAGGCATGGCGTTCTTTCCCGTGATAAACGCGCAGGATATCGGCCACCACCGCCAGAGCGATTTCCGCCGGGGCCTTGCTGCCCAGATCCAGGCCGATGGGCATGTGCAAACGGGCAATCTGTTCATCCGTCAGACCACCGATGCGTTTGAGCCGCTCGGCGCGCTTGGCCGAGGTTGCCTGAGAACCCATGGCACCGATGTAAAACGCCGGGGTGTGGACCGCTTCCATCAGCGCCAGATCATCGATTCGCGGATCGTGAGTCAGCGCCACCACCGCGGTCGCCGCATGGCAACCTCCGGCGGCAATGAACATTGAGGGCAGCACACGTTGCATCTCCACACCTTCGAGATGTATATGCAGCATCTCTTCCCGGGGATCGCAGGCGATGACTTCGCAGCCGATGGCACGGGCAAAACCGGCGCAGACTTCAGCGACCGGCGAGAGCCCTGCCAGAATCAGTCGTAACGCCGGGCCAACGCTGATACGCACCTTTTCGTCGACGACTTGCACCCGCTCGCTGCCGTGTCCGGTGTCCGGGTCCAGGCGCAAGGCACCGCTGCTCAGCTCGACGTGACGCATCAGACGGCGCTGGCCGAGCAACGCCGCTTGCAGACTCTCCAGGTGGGCGATCCATTCGAGACTGGCAGCGCGGTGCTCGACCAGCACGATCAGCACGCCACCACAGGGCAATCGCAGACGGTGGCGTTGCTCGACGCTGTCGCCATAACTGACGATCTGCGCCGGTTCGCGTAACTCACCGCGCGCCAGACTTTCGAGAAACTCCTCCTCGACGCAGCCACCCGACAGCGAGCCGACGTGTTCGCCTGTGCCATTGGTCACCAGCATCGCACCCGGCGCACGCGGCGCCGAGCCATAGGTGGAGAGCACTGTGCACAGCCACTGGGCCTGCCCGGCGCGAGCCCATTGCAGTGCCTGGTCGATCACCTGAACATCGAGATGACGCATGTTTTCTATACCTCAAGCAAAGCGTGGTACTGCATGCTGGGTTACGTTTACGGTAACCTGCGAGCAACCTTGTTCAATCGTTGATTCAACATGTCGCCACAACAATTTTTGCAACTTGGGCCGCTGCGCCTGGAATATCGCCAACTGCCTGCGGCTGACCCGTCGCGACCAACGTTTGTGCTGTTGCACGAAGGCCTCGGCAGCGCCGAACAATGGAAAGACTTCCCCCTGCGCCTGGCCCAGGTCAGCGGCTGCGGTGTGGTCACTTACAGCCGTCAGGGTTATGGGCAATCGAGCCCGGTAACCCTGCCGCGGCCGCTGAACTACCTGAGCAGCGACGGCCCTCGTGAACTGCGGCAATTGCTCGATGCCTTGCAACTGCCGCAAGTGGTCTTGCTCGGTCACAGTGACGGCGCATCCATCGTCCTTGCCTATGCCGCTACCGACGATCCACGGGTGTTGGGCAGCATTGCACTGGCGCCTCACGTGATTGTCGAGGCTGAGAGCCTCGACGGCATTCGCCATACCACTGAGGTGTGGCATCAGGGCGAACTGCGCGAGCGCCTGGCACGCCATCACGGGACCAATGTCGATGGCGCTTTTCACGGCTGGAGCGACAGTTGGTTGCACCCGGACTTTTCCCTGGACGATCTCGAAGCGCAGCTGGCTTACATCGAAAAGCCGCTGCTGGTCATTCAGGGTCGCGAAGACCACTACGCCACGCCCGAGCAACTGGTGGTCATCCAGCGACAGGTGCCTGGACCGTGCCGCTGTGTGTTGCTGGATGACTGTCGGCACTTTCCCCAAACCGAAGCGCCCGAGCGGACTTTGCGGCTGATCTGCGAGTTCCTGGAGCACCTCCCCGGCATTATTTGAAATTGCCTTGGGTTTCTGGAATCACCACGCTGCCAATCAGATAGATCACCGACAGACCGACGGCGAACATCGCCAACACCATGGGGATCTGCGCCGGGCTGCCGCTGACCAGGGACACAAAGGTCGGCATGGTTCCGCCGAGGGCGAAACCGATGTTCCAGGACAATCCGGTGCCGCTGGCTCGCAGCTCGGTGGCAAAGCGTTCGTTGAGAAAGATCAGAATCGGCGCGATGATCGCCCCACCTATGAAGCCTATACCCACGCAATAAAGCGCAGTACGGGTCAGCGAACCCGATTCGGCGACACCCAGAAACATCATCGGCAGGCTCACCAGGTTGATCACACCCAGCAGCATGAAGGTCTTCTTGCGACCGATCAGGTCGCTCAGGTAACCGAAGGCCAGTGCTCCGACAATGGTTGCCACCGACCCGTACATGAGCAGCTGCGAAGTCTGCGCATGAGGCACTTTGGCGACCACGTTGAGCAATGTCGGCAGATAACCGCAGGCCAGGTAATACGTGGCACCGCCTCCGAACGTAATCAGCAGATTGACCAGCATCACGCCACGGTACTCGCGACCGAACAGACGCTTGAGCGGCGACACGACAACTACTGCCGGCCCCTTGGTTTTACGCGCTTGTTGCAGTTGCTGCCAGACCGGGGTCTCTTCCAGGTAACGGAACATCACCAGACCGAAAAACGTGCTGAGCAGGCCGCAGAAGAACATGAAGCGCCAGCCCCAGACGTCAAATTCCTCCCCGGGAAAGATCTCTGACAACACCAGATAGGTGAATGACGCCAACAGCGCGCCCATGCCGGCACCGGCGCCACCGATCAACCCGGACATCAAGCCGCGATAGCGCGGCGAGATGGATTCGGTGCCGATGGTGTGAGTGGAGGCAACGATGCCGCCCACGAAAATGCCCTGAATCACCCGCAAGACCAAAAACAGTATCGGGGCCAATATGCCGACCTGATGAATGGTCGGCAACGCGCCAAACAGTGCCGTTGAAATACCGACGCCGACCATCGACACCATCAACGCACGCTTGCGGCCGTGTTTGTCGGCATACGCGCCGAAGATCGCCGAGCCCAGCGGACGCACCAGCAACGCAACGGCGAACGAGGCATATACCGCGGCCAGCGACAATGTCGGGGTGTCCGAGGGGAAGAACAGGCGGCCGATGATCGGCGCCACATAGAGCAGAATGAACAGGTCAAACAAATCCAGCGCCCAGCCGAATGTCGAGGCAAATGCCGCGAGCAAGGCCTTGCCCGGTGGAATCTGTGGTGTATCGATAGCGGCGCTGGAGGGTGATGCAGTTATTGTTGTTGTCGTAGTCATGGTTGCCTCACACAAACGGTGATCGAACGTTCTGCATCCCGGTGCACGGGTTGCGAGTAATCAGCAGGTCAGCGGTGAAACCTTGATGTGCCCTTTCAGTTGCATTGAAGGGGCGGCAGGCCCTGCTCCGTAAGGCGTACGCTGTTATCAACATACTCCCGGGCCCGCTCGCCAGTACGATTTACTCGCCGATAAACACGGCCGTACGCTTGCTGTGAAACGCTTCAACGCCTTCCTTGAAGTCCTTGGAGCTACGCAGACGGCTATAGCAGTGACCTTCCATTTCGATCGCGACGGTCAGCGGCGCATCTTCGTTGTCGTTGATCAGTTTTTTCGCCGTGCGCTGAGCCAACGGCGAGAAGCGGCGCAGTTCATCGACCAACGCGTCGACGGTGCTTTCCAGTTCGGTATCCGGCACGACCTCGGTCGCGATACCCCAGGCGTAGGCCTGGTCACCGGTGATGCGTTTGGCGCGCATCACCATGTGTTTGGTGCGGGTGATGCCGATGATTTTCTGCAGGCGCGCGGAGCCACCCGAGCCCGGGATCTGACCGAGGTTCTGCTCAGGCAAGGCGTAGCGAGTGGTTTGCGAAGCAATGCGGAAATCGCAGGCCAGGGACAGTTCGAAACCGACGCCGAAGGTGTAACCCCGGTTGGCCACGATCACCGGTTTTTCGCAACGTGCCGGTGCCGCGACGTTCCAGGCCAGTTTCGAAACGTGCTCTGGCGACGCTTCGAGGAAGCCCTTGATGTCGCCACCGCTGGAGAAGTGTTCGCCCACCGAGCGCAGCACGATGACGCGCACGCCTTTGTGTGCATCGAGGGCTTCGAAGACCTGGCGCAGTTCATCACGCTGCCCCATGGAAATGACGTTCAACGGTGCGCGGTTGAGGATGATGTCGGCGCGCTCGCGGGACACATCGACTTCAACCTGGAAGCCATCGAACTGAGTGTCGAGAAATTGCTGGATCGCTTGCTGTTGCATGAGAGTGTCCTCTGGATGATTAGCTGATGGCCTTCAAGGCCTGTTCCTGAAATTGAGCCAGCAGCACGCGCCGCAGCACCTTGCCCACTGGAGATTTGGGAATCTGATCGATGAACTGATAACGCCGTGGCCGCTTGAATTTGGCCAGGCCCGAAGCAATGCAATGGGCATCGAGGTCGCTTTCCGATACCTCGGCGCGCAGCTTGATAAACGCGGCAATGATCTTGCCCCACTGCTCGTCGGGCAGACCGACCACCACCACCTCTTCCACCGCCGGGTGCAGGGAGAGCATGTTTTCGATTTCTGCCGGACTGACGTTTTCGCCGCCGGTGATGATCAAGTCATCGACACGCCCCGTGACGAACAGATCGCCTTCAAGATCGAAGTAACCGATGTCACCGGTGAAATACCATCCGTCACGCAATGCCTTGGCGGTCGCTTCGGGACGGTTCAGGTAGCCTTCGAACGCCTCGTCACTCGCCAGGTCGGCGATGATCTGGCCCTCCTCCAATGGGTTGACCTGCACGTCTGCCGTTTCAGCATCGATTGGCACCACGCGCACGCGCTGGTTCATTGCACTGCGCCCTGACGAACCGGGTTTGCGGCTGGCTTGCTGGTCGATGGTGAAGGTGTAGATCTCCGAGCTGCCGTAATGATTGACGAACAATTGCGGCTGGAACGCCTGCTCGACGCGACGCATCAAACCGTCGCTCATCGGTGCACCGGCAAAGCCGATTTTCTCCACACTGGCGACTCGCTCGCGGGCAAAGGCCGGGTGTTCGATGAGCATGTGGTAGAGCGTCGGCACCAGGTACAGGTTGCTGACCTTTTCCCGCTCGATGGCCTGCAGCGTGGCTTCCACGTCGAACTTCGGCACACAGACGAAATGCCCGTCGATCAACGCCATGGACAGCAACGAGCGCACGCCCATGGTGTGGTAAAGCGGCATGACACCCAGCGTGCACTCGCCCTGGCGGTAAAGGTTTTGCGCTACGTGGGCAACCGCCGCGGCGCGTTCGCTACGGTGCCGACGGGGCACGCCCTTGGGCTTGCTGGTGGTTCCGGAGGTGTACAGCAGCAGTGAAAAGTCTTCGGCGTCGGCCTGCAAAATCATGCCGGAGGGGGTCTGCGAACACAGTTCCTCGAAACTCAGGTCGGTGTTGGCGGCACGCAGACCGGTGGCGATCCGTGGCAGCCTTGTGGCGGCGCTGCAACCGGCCACGGCGGTCACGGTCGCGTCGTCGTAAGCCACTGCACGGATTTGCGCATCTTCGATGCAGTAGCCCAGTTCCTCGGCAGTCGAACGCCAGTTCAACGGGGTCATGACGATGCCCGCAAACTGACAGGCCCAATGCAAGGTTGCCATCTGCCAGCGGTTTTGCATCACTACCAGCAGTCGATCGCCGCGTTGCAGCCCAAGGCATTGCAAGCCCCAGGCGGCACTCTGGATATCGACGAACCATTCTTCATAGGTTTTCTTCAACGCACCGTCACTGACCGCCACGGCGTGCGGGCGGCGTTCAACGGCAGCGAGGAAACTGCGTCCGAGATCGAACATTTTTGTTATACCCCTTTGTTCGTTTGGCGCTGGGCAGCGACTTCGAGCACGGCCTGAACGATGCCGGTGTAACCCGTGCAGCGACATAGGTGCCCCGAAAGCATGTCGCGTACCTGGGTCTCGTCCGGGTTGGGTACCCGCTCGAGAAAATCCACGCAGGACATGAGAATGCCCGCAGTGCAAAAGCCGCACTGCAAGGCGTGATGACGGCGAAAGGCTTGTTGCAGGTCGCTCAGTGTGTCGTCGTCGGCCAGGGACTCGACGGTCTCGATACGCCGCTCGTGCCCCTGTACCGCGAGCATCAGGCAGGAACGCATGGCGACTCCGTCCACCAGCACCGTGCAGGCACCGCAGACACCGTGTTCGCATCCGACATGGACACCGGTGGCACCGAGGTCGTGGCGCAGGAAGTCACAGAGTTGGGTCCGCGGTTCAGCCAGCGCTTCGCGGGCGCGGCCATTGAGTTCCAGGCGAATCGGAAAGGTTTGGTCGGCAGTTACACGCATGTTCAGACTCCTTCGATCAGCTGGTGACCCAGCTCGCGAATCAGTTGGCGGCGATAGGCAGCGCTGGCGTGCACATCGTCTTGTGCGTCGAGCGACCAGGCGGTTTGATTGAGCGCGTCCGGCAGCCCCGCACCGCGAGGCAGACTGCGACGTTGCGGACGGTCAGCGACCCCGCCGATGCCGAGTTCGACCTGGTCCGCGCCGATGGCCGCGGCCAGGGAGACAATTGCGAAGTCGCCGTGGCGCATGGCGATTTCGCGGAAGCGATAGGTGATGCCTTCGCGCTTGAGCGGAAAACGCACCTCGACAACCAGTTCATCCGCACGCTTGTCGGTGGTGAGAATGCCTTGGAAGAAGTCGGCAGCCTTGACGATGCGCTTACCTTTTTTCGACTCCAGAACGATCTCGCCACCCAGCGTCACCAGGCACAGCGGCAACTCGGCGCTCGGGTCGGCGTGAGCCACCGAACCGCAGACCGTGCCGCGATTACGCGTCTGGAAGTGACCGATCCAGGGCATCGCCAGTGCCAACAAAGGCACCTCGTCCATCAGGGTCGAACGCGCGAGCAACTGTGCCTGCCGTACCCCGGCACCTACCGCCAGGCAATCCTTGCGCAGTTCGATATAGGCCAGCTCAGCCACATGATTGATATCGATCAGCAACTTGGGTTGAGCCAGGCGCATGTTCAGCACCGCCATCAGCGATTGGCCACCGGCGATGATGCGAGCTTCCTGGCCGTACTCGGCGAGCAACTCAACCACCTGACGACGGGTATCAGCCCGAACGTAATCGAAAGCAGCCGGTTTCATTGCGCACCTCCCTTGCCAAACAGCGCGCCAAGCGAGGCCCGCAATCGCGCCCACCAGCCGGTGGAGATGGCTTGGCCGCTAACCCGTTGTGACAGGCGAGTAAATATTTGTCCGATGATCACTTTCGAGGCCCCTTGCAGCATTCGGCCGCCGACCGCGGCGACTTTGCCGCTGACCGCCACCTGGTATTGGTATTCCAGGCGTGTGTGGCCGTTTTCCAGTTCAACGAAACGCACCTTGGCCTGCCCCTGGGCCGACCCCATCGAGCTGCTGCCGGAACCGGACAGACGCAATGAATGCGGCGGGTCCAGATCACTCAGGGCAACCTTGGCCTCGAAGCGCGCGCGGATCATGCCGACGCCGACAGTGACGTCTGCGCGGTAACGGTTTTCGCCTTCAAGCACGAGGTCGTGACAACCGGGAATGATCGCAGCCAGCGTCTGCGGGTCGAGCAAGGTGTCGAAGACCTGTTGCGGCGAAGCAGGAATCACCACAGAGTCGTTGGCCCGCAGTGCCGGTCCACCGGCAGGTACTGCGTCGAGGTTTTCATCGGGCTCCATACCGGCGGGCCGTGGCGGCTCGTCGATCCCGATCAGCGTGCGTACTTTCGATGGCGTCAGTGGCAGACGGATGTCCGAGCGGCCGAGGGCGTCGGCCACCGCGTTGGCGACGCACACCGGCGTGCTCATATTGTTGCCCTCGCCCACACCCTTGGCGCCCAGTGGGGTGAAGGGCGATGGCGTTTCCATGTGCAGGATCATCGGTTCGATCACTTCCGGTGCGGTCGGCACCAGATAATCAGCGAAGGTCCCGGAGAGGAAGCTGCCGTCCTCGCCATAGGCGAACTCTTCCATCAGCGCCGCGCCGAGGCCTTGGGTGAAGCCGCCACGAATCTGGCCATCGACCAGTGCCGGGTTGAGCAGGCGGCCGGCGTCATGGCAGGTGACGTAGCGATCGATGTGGATCTCGCCGGTCATGCGGTCGATTTCCAGACCGCAGATGTCGAAGACAAAGCCGTAGCACAGCGAGCTGTTGACCTGATCCTTGTCGTCCGGTGCCTCCAATTGCGGCGGGCTCCAGAAGGCGGTTTCACGCAGACCGCCGTTTTCCCCTTCCGGCAGCAGGCCCGGCGACCAGTGGGTCGCACCGGCAATCCGATGAAATGGCGCTACCGCCCCGCCATTGACCACGAATATCTTGCCGCCGGCGAAACGAATATCTTCGGGACTGGCCTGCAATTGCTCGGCGGCAATCGCGGCGAGGCGATCGCGGATCTTCAGCGCGGCTTTGTAAACGGCACCGGCCACAGCGCCGGCGAAGCGGCTGGAATAGTTGCCCGAGGCAATCGACCAGGCGTCCTTCTGGGTGTCCAGCTCGACGTTGACCACGATGGATTCCAGCGCAACCCCAAGCACTTCGGCGACGACTTGAGCGACGGTGGTTTGATGGCCCTGCCCTTGCGGTGCCGAGGACACATGCACACTGACGTCACCCAACGGGCCGACGTTGATGGTTGCGGTGGCGACAGCGCCGTTTTTCGGACCGGCCTTGCGCCGCTCTTCGGGTGTCATCGCAGTGGTGATGTAGCCCATGTTGGAAATCGACGGTTCGATGACAGCGGCATAACCAATGCCATAGATCCGGCCTTCGGCACGCGCCTGATCACGACGTTTGAGCAACTCGTCGAGACCGCCATCAGCCGCCGCCAAGGCAATGCCAGCCTGGTAGTTGCCGGAATCGAGCAACGCACCGGCAGCCGCGCGATAAGGGAAGGCATCGGCCGGCACCAGGTTGCGGCGGATCACATCCAACGGATCAAGCTTCAACTGCACGGCGATGTGTTGCAGCAGCCGCTCCAGGGCGAAATACACCTGCGGTCCACCGAAACCACGGTTCAGGCCGGAAGGCGTTTTGTTGGTCAGCACCACTCGGTTGCGCACTTGCAAATTGCGGATCGCGTAGGCACCCGTCAGGTTGCCGTGCATGCGGTAGAAAGTCGCCGGTTCAGGCGCTCTCAGGTAGGCACCACAATCGTCGATCTGGTCATAACGCAACGCGGTGATGCGGCCATCGGCTTCTACCGCCGCTTCAATTTCGGTCACCCGATTGGTCGCCGAAGAAGCTCCCTGAAGATGTTCCAGACGGTCCTCGACCCACTTCACCGGTGCACCGACCTTGCGTGACGCCAGGCCCATCATCACCACGTAAGGGAAAACCCCTTGCTTGATGCCAAAGCTGCCGCCGGAATCTTTCGGTGTGCGTAAACGCAAGCGGTTACCGGGCACGTTCAGTGCCCTGGCCATGACCGTGTGCAACGCATAAGGGCCCTGAAAATTGGCCAGCACGTCATAAATGCCGGTGGCGCGCTCGTACTGAGCCAGCACCACATAGCATTCAATGGGTGTGCAGGAACTGCGCGGAAACTTCACTTTGAGCGAGACTTTGTGCGGCGCCTGCTCGAACGCCTGCTCGGGCTCGCCATAACGAAAGTGCCGTTCGTTGACCACGTTGCTGCCGACTGCTTCGTGCAGGATCGGCGCCTGTTCGGCGGTGGCCAGTTCCGGGTCGATGATTGGGGGCAGCGGCTCGTATTCAACGCGCACCCCTTCGATGGCGTCTTCGGCCAGATAGCGGCTCTCAGCGATCACCACGGCCACCGGCTCTCCGACGTAACGCACCTTGTCGACGGCGACGCACCAGTGCTCCATCGGCTGACGCACACCCACCGGGAACGGCAGCGCCCAGCGTTTGACGTCTTCGCCGATCAGCACGCCGTGCACACCTTTCATCAGCAGCGCACTGGAAAAGTCCACCGAGGTGATACGTGCATGAGCGTGGGGTGAGCGGATGATCGCCGCGTGTAGCGTTCCCGGAGGGATCGCAGCGTCATCGGCATAGCAGCCGAGGCCGCGCAACAATGCGGCGTCCTCGACACGGGTCTGACGGGCGCCGATGTGGCTGGTCGGGCTTTCGGTAGCAGGCTGGAAAGTAGTCATTTTTTTCGCGGCTCTTGTTGTTGTGCAGCGCGATAGCGTTAGAGCCGAGTGTGTGAGAAAGGCGCGGGGAGCGCCTTGCCTGAGGAGAGGGAGTTCTGCGCTGGAGTCTGAAAATTTGCCTTAGCGTCTGATTTTCAGGACTGAGACCCGACATAATGGCCGGTCAGGGATGGGACGCGGGATGGCTCAGGAAAGCTTCGATTTCTGCACAAGGCATCGGTTTGGCGAAGTAATACCCCTGAAAAATATCGCAACGACTGCCCTTCAGGAAATCCACCTGGGACGCCGTTTCCACGCCCTCGGCGACCACCGTCAGGCTGAGGTGATGCGCCATGGAAATAATGCCTTGGGTGATCGCTGCATCGTGATGATCGGTAGCGATTTCCTGGATGAACGAGCGGTCAATCTTGATCTTGTCGATGGGCAAACACTTGAGGTAACTGAGGCTGGAAAAACCGGTGCCAAAATCATCGAGCGCAATGCGCACCCCCAGCGCCTTGAGCCGGTGCAACGTGTCGATTGCCTGTTCCGCGTTATGCAACAGCAGCGACTCGGTGATCTCCAGCTCCAACTGCTCACCACGCAGACCATGTTTCTCCAGGGTGGCTTGGACACACTGGACGAACTGGCCACGCTGAAAATGCATCGGCGAAATGTTCACGGCCATCGAAATGCCCGTGATGCCCTGCTCGCCTAGCTGGTGCAGCTGTGCGCAGGCCGTATCGAGAACCCAAAGGCTCAGCGGGATGATCTGACCACTGTCCTCTGCCACCGGCACAAACACCGCGGGTGAGATAAAGCCTTTTTCTGGATGCTCCCAGCGCAGCAACGCTTCGATCCCGACCACTCGCCCGGTGCGCGCTTCTATCTGCGGTTGATAATGCAGCTTGAGCGACTGGGTCTCGATAGCCTTTTGCAGGTCATTGCGCAGGCTCGCGTGCTCGCAAACGCGCTGATTAAGATCACTGGTGTACCACTGAAAGTTGTTGCGCCCTTGCTGCTTGGCTTTGTACATGGCCATGTCAGCCTGCTGGATCAGCTGCATCGGCTGCTCGATGTGACCATCGCTCAGGGTGATGCCGACACTTGCACTCACGTGCAGGTCAATGCCCTGGATGCAGTAGGGTCTGCCAATGCTGGCCATCAACCGCTCGGCTACCGGTACAACGTCCTCATCACGAAGCAAGTCCGGCAGCAGAACGATAAATTCATCACCGCCCATGCGCACGATGGTATCGCCGGGACGAATCTGCTGGGTCATACGCTGCGCCACCTCAATCAGCACCTGATCGCCGAAGTAGTGTCCGATCGAATCGTTGATGGATTTGAATCCATCCAGATCAATGCACATCACCGCCAGACGACGCTTGCGCCGACGACTGATGTGACAATCCAGAACAAGCCGTTCTTCAAGCGAAACACGGTTGAGCAAGCCGGTCAGCCGGTCATGGCTGGCGTTGAAGCTCAACTGGCGCTCGTAATGCTTCTGCTCGCTGATGTCCCGGGCAATGCCGAATACCCCGACGATTTCTCCGTTGACCATGATCGGCAGGTTAGAGATGTCCATGGTCAGCAGATTGTCACTCTCGTCGAGAACCCGTGCCTCGAAACGCTGAGGTTCTCCGGCGCGGGCTGCGGAAAAATGCTGACTGACCCGCTCCAGGTCCTCTTCGAGTACCAGATGGGAAAAGTGATGACCAATGAAATCGGTTGCGGTGTACGGTTTCAGCTTCAGGCCTGCTGCGTTCACACTTTGGATATTGCCGAACAGATCGAGGGAGAACACGGGGTGGGGGTTGTAGGTGAACAATGAACGAAAACGTTGTTCGCTTTCCTCCAGTCGTTGGCCATCACGCTCATGACGAATCGCAATGACTGCCAGTTGGGCCGCGCGGTCCAGTCGTTGAATCTGCGCCTCGTCCGGCGCATGGACGCGGTTCTGGTACAGGGCAAATGTACCCAACACGCGTCCCTGATGGGAGAGCAAAGGCACCGACCAGCAGGAACGCAGGTTATGCCCCAGCGCCAGGCTGCGGAAACGCTCCCAGTTGGGGTCCCGGGCGATGTCTTCGGTGACTACAAGCTCGCGCCGGAACGCAGCGGTGCCGCAGGTTCCTTCCTGTGGACCAATGGCCATTCCATGAATCGCGTCACTGTATTCGACCGGAAGGCTGGGCGCCGCGCCGCTCAGCAAGCGTTTGCCCTCGGCATCAGTGAGCAGTATCGAACAGAAGGTCTCGGGGGCCTGTGCGTCGTGCATCTGGCAGATGGCGCAGAGTATGTCGCCCAGATGATGATCGGTCGCGATCATACCGAGAATGTCACGTTGCGATTCGGGGAGTGTCTTGCTGCGAAAACCAGGACGAGTATTCATGGTGGTTCCTGAAGACTCTCGAGGTCGTCCGGTCTTCAGAGAGCCAGAAATAGTAGGCGGCCGATCACTGTCCGCTAGTGCGTCGGACGCGCACTCTATAGAGCACCGACGCACTAAAAAAAGACTCAGATCCAACATAAAAAACAGTATCAGATTTATGAAACTGTCATCTCTGTCCATTGCTCCGATGCGGCCCAAAGACGCTCGGCATACTCAAGATCGACTGCCCATCTGGCCACGCCCTTGCGTCCCGTCTCCGATTCGTTGATAGAGGCGATATTGCAATCTTCGCAGTAAACACCGCCCAAGGTTGCAAGCGTGGCGCTGGTCGCACACCACAGGCCGGTTGCAGCGCCCTGCTCCAGTGTCTTGAGTCCGATCTCCGGGTTCAGGCGCTGCCGACCGTGCTCATCCAGCACATCGAATGCGGCTATTTCGGCGCTGCTCAGATGGCGTCCGAGGCTGGTCAGGACTTGCCCCGGGTGCAGCGAGAATGCCCGCACGCCGCGATGACGTCCGCGTTTGTCGAGCGCCATCGCAAACAATGCGTTGGCGGTTTTCGACTGACCGTACGCCACCCACTTGTCGTATGGCCGGCGCAAAAAATCGATGTCGTCAAAATCCACCCCGGCGATCTGATGCCCTCGTGACGAGACCGAAACCACGCGCGCCGCGCCCGCGGCAATCAGTGCCGGCCACAGCCCGCAAGTCAGGCGGTAATGACCGAGATGGTTCGTAGCGAACTGACTTTCGTGCCCATCGCCGTCTCGCGTCAGTGGCGAGGCCATGACCCCGGCGCAGTTGATCAGCAGCGAGATCGGACGGCCACTGTTGAGCATGCGTCGGCTGAAGGCTTCAACCGATGCGGGTTGCATCAAGTCCATCTCCAGTACTTCGACCCGCTTGACCTCTGCCAGGGCGGCCAGGGCCCGGACCGGATCTCGGGCGGGAACGATAACGTGTGCGCCGGCGGCAGCCAGGCTTTTCGTGGTGACCAGTCCGATTCCCGAATAACCGCCGGTGACGATCGCAATTTTGCCGGTCAGGTCAACACCTGCCATGACCTCGGCGGCGGTACTGGCGGCATTGAAGTCGGAGTGAATAGGGTTTTGAAGCGTCGGCATGAGAAATCTCCCTCGCAGGTATCGAAGTGCTCGATTCTTCACTAAGCTCGCTGGACGAAACAGCTCAAGAAACCCGGTTTTCTATCGTGATCATCCAAAATTCAGTTTCTGATCCCTTGTCCGAAGTCCTGGCGCTGTCAGGACTGCGTGCCGCCTGCTCCGTGCGATTGCAGGCAGGCGGCACTTGGGCATTACAGTTCCGGCCCATCGAATTGAAATTCAATGTCGTGCGACGAGGCGAGTGCTGGTTGCGCATGGACGGCATGGCGCCTTGTCATCTGAGGGCTGGCGACTGTTTTGTCGTTGCTCGTACGCCGTTCGTTCTGGCCAGCGGGCCGGATGTGGAGGCGATAAATGCCTCCGATGTGTTTTCCCATGCGGGGGCGTCGGCAATGTTCGGCGTGGGTGACGATGTCGAGTTGCTGGGCGGCAGCGTTTCACTTGTCGGTCCTGCGGCGATGGAGTTGCTCGATGCATTGCCGCCTGCACTCATCATCCGCGCCGGGTCCGGAGGCGCATCGTCGTTTGGCTGGCTGCTGGATGAACTGGATCGTGAGTGGCAATCGAATCAAGCTGGCGCGCATGCAATGTGCAACGATCTACTGCGGCTGATCTTCATTCACGTGCTTCGCCATCGCATCACCGCCGCCGACGCTACTGATTTGAATTGGCTGGGAGGACTTCGAGATCCGGTCATCGCCAAGGTGTTGCGTGCCATTCATGGCGCACCCGAAAAATCTTTGAGGCTGGCTGAAATGGCGGATATGGCTTGCATGTCCCGCTCTGGCTTTACTGCATTATTCAAGACGCGCGTGGGGCAGTCGCCCGGCGAATATGTCACGCGATGGCGCATGCAAGTGGCAGCGTCGAGGTTGCGCGATGGCACGGACAACGTCGCTACCGTTGCCGCTTCGCTGGGTTATCTGTCGGATGCTGCCTTTGGAGTCGCGTTCCGCCGTGTTCACGGAGGGTAACCCTATTTCTGTTACAGACAGAGCGCCCATGATTCATTAGCTTAGAGAGAAAGGATCTCTCAGTGCTCAATGAG